>NZ_CATNVN010000068.1:0-9212 GCF_951230505.1 uncultured Neisseria sp. | reverse complement strand
AAGAATTGGGAATATGTTTGAAAAACAGCATCATCAGATACCAAAACAGCGTAGCGGCCGCCGCGCCAAGCAATACCCACGCGCTGATTTTGGCGATTTCCCGAATGGTACGCTTTTGTTTGCGGCTGAACAAACGGTTCACAATCAATGCCGCTATGGCGCAAAAGAAAAAAAATCTCAAAAGCCTGCCTATCATTTCACATTCTCCCAAAAATATTGCCTTTAATCAGGGCAGGCCGTCTGAAGCCTCATGCACAAAACAAAAACGAAACGTTATAATACCCCTTTTGCCGCTTCACTTGGAAATTACAAATGACAACAAATGCCTCAGTGGGCATTGTAACGCCCCAGAAAATCCCGTTTGACACACCGCTTGCTCTGGAAAACGGCAAAACTTTACCCCGTTTCGATCTGATGATTGAAACCTACGGCACACTCAATGCCGACAAAAGCAATGCCGTCCTGATCTGCCACGCCCTGTCAGGCAATCATCATGTTGCCGGCAAGCACAGTGCGGAGGATAAATACGCCGGTTGGTGGGACAATATGGTCGGCCCCGGCAAACCCATCGATACCGAACGCTTTTTCGTTGTCGGTTTGAACAACTTGGGCGGCTGCGACGGCAGTACCGGTCCTTTATCCGAGAATCCTGAAACCGGCCATGAATATGGCGCAGATTTTCCGGTTGTAACCGTAAAAGACTGGGTGAAGTCCCAATCCATGCTTGCCGATTATCTCGGCATTCAAAAATGGGCGGCCATTGTCGGCGGCAGCTTGGGCGGTATGCAGGCATTGCAATGGACGATTTCTTTGCCTGAACGCGTTGCCCACGCGCTCGTCATCGCTTCTGCGCCTAAACTTTCCACTCAAAACATCGCGTTTAACGATGTTGCCCGTCAGGCTATTTTGACCGACCCCGATTTCCATGAAGGCAATTACCGCAGCCATCATACCGTTCCTTCACGCGGTTTGCGTATCGCGCGCATGATGGGGCACATTACCTATCTTGCCGAAGACGGCTTGGGTAAAAAATTCGGCCGCGATTTAAAATCAGACGGCTATCAGTATGGCTACGGCGTTGAATTTGAAGTGGAATCTTATCTTCGCTATCAAGGCGACAAGTTTGTCGGCCGTTTTGATGCCAACACTTATCTGCTGATGACCAAGGCACTCGACTATTTTGACCCGGCCGCCGATTACGGCCACAACCTCACGCGCGCCGTGGAGAATGTGCAGGCCAAATTTTTTGTTGCCAGCTTTAGCACTGACTGGCGCTTCTCGCCGCAACGTTCGCATGAATTGGTCAAGGCATTAATCGCCGCACAAAAATCTGTGCAGTACATTGAAGTCAAATCCAATCATGGACACGATGCCTTCTTGATGGAGGACGAAGCCTATATCCGCGCTGTTGCCGCTTATATGAACAACGTTTACAAGGACTGCCAAAAATGAATCTGCGCGACGATTTGCAACTCATTTACGATTGGATACCCGAAGGCAGCCGCGTACTCGATTTAGGCTGCGGCGACGGCGAACTGTTGGCCGCGTTGGTGGAACATAAAAATTGCACCGGCTACGGCGTTGAAATCGATACCGACAGCGTGATTGCCGCTATATCCCGCGGCGTGAACGTCATTCAAGCCGATTTAGAAGAAGGTTTGGTGGCTTTTGGTGATCAAAGTTTTGATGTGATTGTCTTGAGCCAAACCATTCAGGCGATGCAGAACACGGAAAAAATCCTGCGCTGCCTAATGCGCGTGGCCAAGCAGGCTATTGTCAGCTTCCCTAATTTCGGCTACTGGCGCAACCGTTTTCAAATCGCCGTTGGCGGCCATATGCCGGTTTCCGAGCGGATGCCGTATCATTGGTACGATACGCCCAATATCCATTGGTGTACCCTCAAAGACTTTGACTTACTGTGTGCCAAAAATAAAATCCGTGTGCTTGAGCGTGCGGTCATGACGGGCAACCGACAGGTCAAACATCTGCCGAATTTATTGGGCAGCCTGGCGTTTTATCGCGTAGGTTGATTGCGGTTATCAATAAAGGCCGTCTGAACAGGTAATCACGAAAGCATGGCTTTTGCGGATAGCTGTTCAGACGGCCTTTTATTGTTAAAGTCGGTTTAAGCCTGTTTCAATTTTTCCAACAAGGCCAAACTGCCGGCATCGACCAGACGGTAGGTTTCGTCAAAGTCGCCCGTGTACCACGGATCGGGAACGTGGTTGTACCCTGAATCGGGGATAAGGTCGGTCAGTTTGAAGATTTTGCCAGGGTGGAAACCGAGCTGCTTTTCAGTTTCTCTGAGGTTGTTGTCGTCCATCACGATGATGTAGTCGAAATGCTCGGCATCGCTGGGTTTGATTTTGCTGCTGGTAAAGCCTGACGGGTCGATGCCGTGTTGCTTGAGTGCGCGGCGCGTGCCTTCGTGCATGTCTTCTCCGTCGTGCCAGCCTGATGTGCCTGCGCTGGCTGTAATGACTGCATTGCCCATGCCTGCTTCGCGGGCGCGGTGGCGCAGGACGTATTCGGCCATGGGGGAGCGGCAGATGTTGCCGAGGCAGACGAAAAGGATTTTGTGGGTTTTCATATGCGTGAAAATGAGCGGTAAGGTTTGAAAATCAATGCAACACGTTAAACCGTTTTCAGACGGCCTTGGCGTGTTGCATTTTCAATTTAGTTTACATTGCTGAAGAAAGGATTATGACCTTCCAGTTTCAACGCTTGGGCATAAGTAGGGATATTCTCGTTTTCGCCCAGTGGGTTGTGCAGCAGGTAGAGGTGCTCGATTCGGCATTCGGCCATCAGGTCGAGGAAGTTTTGCTGAACGATGGCGATATTGTCGGTTGAAGCCAGCTCCCAAGTGAAGGTCTGTGGAACAATTTCAAACGCGCTGTCTGTCGCGTTGAAGCTGAACTGGAGCTTGCCGTCCGCTTTTGCTGCGGCAACAACGCCGACACGCGGGCTTTGCATACGGATGGCGCGGATGGCGTTGGTGGCAAAAACGTCCATGGCCATGCGTTGGCGGGTATGGCTGCCTTCGGTCAGCGCGTCAAGCGGCGTATTGGGCGAGAGCGGGTTAGTAAAGAGGGTAACGCCGTCGAGGGCGAGATGCTCTTGCCAAACCTGCATCAATGGCAGGCCTGCCTGTTGCAGGTTAAGGCCCAAGGCAGTCTGAATGTCTTTATTGCCGTAGCCCAGCGCGTAAACAACATGGACAGATTGGCCTTCGGGCAGCACCAATGGTTTGTATTCGAATTTTTGCAGGAATGCGCCTGCCGCTTCATCGTTTTGCTTGGCTTGGAACCACTCGCCCGGGGTAACGCTGCTCAAATCGGTCGATTGGACGAGGTAGGGCAGCCATTGAGTGTTTTGCGTGAGGGCGCGCAGGTTGGGGTAGTTTTGCAGGCAGGCGAAGAGGGCTTCGGTAGGCAGCGTGAGCGGCAGGGTTTGTTCTTTTTTGCAACCGGCGACCAAAACGACAGGCAGGGCAAACCATTGGGCTTCGTTATCGTTTTCTGCCTTCAGAACTTCGCCCACGCTTTGAATCAGGCTGGTGTAAGTGCCGACATCGGGCGCCATGGTCATTGCCAATGAAAGGTTGATGTAATGGTTTTGGCTGAGCATGGTGCGGATTTCGGTTTGTAGTTGGCCAGCTGAAAGCTTGCGTGATGCGGAGGAGGAGTTGTGTGCCAGCTGATAGGCATTGAGCAGAAGGTAGTTTTTGATAGGGCTCTGCGGATAAGGGCGGGTATCTGGAAGAACAAAGGTTTTCATGACGGTTTGAAGTGTTGTGTTGTAATTGTGGCGATTATAGCAATTTAGTCAGTCGGTGTGCTTGTTAATACATGAAATTCAAATGGCGATATAGGATACGCTTCATTCCTACACGGTGTATGTATCGGCATTTTCTAAGATGAGGGGGCAAATGCCCGATGTGTTATAATCCATGACCAAACATAATTCAGAAAGGAACAAAATCATGCGCTTGCTTCATACTATGTTGCGTGTCGGCAATCTCGAACGCTCTTTGGAGTTCTATCAAAACGTATTGAATATGCAACTGCTGCGCCGCCGCGATTATCCTGAAGGCCGTTTTACTTTGGCTTTTGTTGGTTATGGTGATGAGGCGGACCATACTGTTTTGGAACTGACCCACAACTGGGATACCGAGTCTTACGACTTGGGCAATGCTTACGGCCACATCGCGATTGAAGTCGATGATGCTTACGCGGCGTGCGAGCGTGTCAAAGAAATGGGCGGTAAAGTGGTACGCGAAGCCGGTCCGATGAAACACGGCACGACTGTGATTGCGTTTGTCGAAGATCCGGACGGCTACAAAATTGAATTTATTCAAAAGAAAAGCGGTAGCGATTCGGTGCAATATTCATCTTAAGGCATAAGATAATGGAAAAGGCCGTCTGAACATTCAGACGGCCTTTTGTTTGATCAGCCCAGCTGTTTTTGCTTTTCGCTCAACAGGGCGTGTACTTGAAGCGCGGTAGCGTAGCGGTCTTCTCCCGCTTCAATCGGATCGAGGAAATGCAGCTCGACCGTGCTGGAAGGTTGGCTGATGACCATGCAGATAGATTGCCAGAGGCTGATGTCGCCGTAGTAGGCTGTGTGCGGGTTGGGGCTACTGCCGTCCGGATTCGGGTAGCGGCAGAGTGCCGGAATAATCGGTACGCCTGCATCATAGGCCGTCTGAAAAAAGCTCGGTTTGAACGGCAGGATTTCACGGCCTTCGGTACTGGTGCCTTCGGGGAAAATGGTAACGGTATCGCCGTTTTTCAGTGCTTCGGTCACGCCTGCAATTTTGGCGGAGTTGCCTTTGATGCCGCGGTTGCGCGAGACATAAACCGTTTGTGCCTGCGTAGCGAGATAACCGACCACCGGCCATTTGGCTACATCGTCTTTAGCCACAAAACGACCGGGGAAAGCGCCGTTAACCGCCATAATGTCCAACCATGAAATATGGTTGCTGATAAGCATTTGGCCGCGGCCTTCTTGCGGCGGCGTGCCGAAAGTTTGCAGTTTCATGCCGCAGGAAGCGAGCACGCGCAGCGACCATAATTGAATCGCGCGCAGTTTGCGTTTGCTGCTGTAAAAGGGGAACAGAAAAAACATTTCGGCCATGCCGTACAAAAGGCAGCCGGCAATGCAGAGAAGACGGAAGATAAAACGGATTTTGGCGGTCATTGTGTGTGTTTTTTTATAAAGATTAGGCAGGCCGTCTGAAGTTTCAGACGGCCTTTTATTATGAATCGGTTTTAGGGGCGAAACGCTGCAAGTAGCGGTCGGAAAGGTGGTTGATGTCCATCATGATCAGCACATCCGCGCAGTTGAACGCTTCATCGACGCAAGGCTCGCCGCAGAACCACGCGCCTGCTTTGAGATAGCCTTTGATCAGGGCAGGTACAGGCGGATTTTCAGACGGCGTGATGCTGTCCCATTTGAGCGGATTGAGCGGTTTGACACGCCATTGTTCCGGAGCGAGGTATTTGTCTTTTAAAGCATGATACAGGCCGGCCGCATCGTTGCCGCCGTCGCGCATTTCGATACTGCCGCAACCAATCATAAAGCGCAGGTTTTCGTCTTTCATGAATTTGACCAAACCGGTCCACAACAGCATGACCAAGCCGCCGTTGCGGTAGTCCGGGTGGGTGCAGGCGCGGCCGAGTTCGACGGTTTGTGGCAAGATGTCTTTTAAAGGCTCAAGGTCGAATTCATGCTCGCTGTACCAGCCGCCGACTTTTTTTGCGGTTTCCTCGGTAATCAGGCGGTAGCAGCCGATTACCTCGCCGGTTGCATCGTCGAAGGCGAGCAGATGGTGGCAATGTTCATCATAAGGATCGACATCGCGGCCGTCATCGCTTTCGATTTCCGCCCCCAATTCTTGGGCAAAAACCTGATAGCGCAATCTTTGGGCGGCTTCGATTTCAGCTTGGGTTTCTGCAAGGCGTACGCTCAGGCCGATTTTGGGGCCCGTTTGATTGAAACGGCTGGGGGACATGATGTTTCCTGTTTGAAGAAAATGGCTGATTATAGCGGATATACGGACAGATTTATATTGATTTGCTTTGCGGTAGGGCAAATTATGTCGGGTTGTTGGAAAAAGGCTTCAGGCCGTCTGCATTTGGCATGCCAAGCGGTACAAGCGTAAAATCAACGTTTTTGCCGCTTTTTTTATTATGGAAACCTCTTTCCTGCTTGCCGGAAAAATTATCGAGCTGACGCTGATTGTTTTGATGGGCGTGGCCTTAGTGAAGGCAGGGCTGTTGAAATCGGAAAACAGCTATACGCTCTCGGTCATCGCGCTTTACCTGATCAGCCCGTCCGTCATGATTCATGCTTTTCAGATGGACAATATGCCGCAGATTATCGAAGGGCTGAAGCTTTCCGTCATGCTGGCAGTGTTTTTCCATGTGGTGTTGATTGTTTTGGGCAGGTTGTTTAAACACTTGTTCAAACTCGATGCGCTCGAACACGCGGCGACGGTGTACAGCAATTCGGGCAACCTGATTATCCCTTTGGTAATGTCGGTCTTTGGGCCGGAATGGGTGATTTACACCAGCGGTTTTATCATGGTGCAGACGTTTTTGTTTTGGACGCATCTGCGCCTGTTGATTTGCGGCCGAGGTAATGTGGCTTGGAAAACCATTTTCACTAATATCAATATCTTATCCATGCTGGTCGGGCTGCTGATGTTTACCTTTCAAATCAAGCTGCCGCATATTATCGATAATACTGTGGCGACGGTGGGCAGTATGATTGGCCCGGTTGCTATGTTGGTGGCAGGCATGCTTTTGGCTTCTTTGCCGCTGCGCTCGATTATGTGGACGCCGAGGCTTTATCTCGTTGCTTTTTTAAGGTTGATTTTGATTCCGATATTATTGCTTTTTGCCGTCAAAGTCTGTGGTTTTGCCCATCATGATGCGCATGCGGATACGGTTGTTTTGATCAGCTTTTTGGCAACGACTTCGCCTGCCGCCGCGACAGTTACCCAAATGGCGGTTGTTTACGGCAAAAATGCCCAAAAAGCCAGCGCGATTTATGGGCTGACGACCTTATTTTGTGTGGTAACTATGCCGGTGATGATTGCGTTATATCGTTGGATTATTTAAGAAAAGGGTAGGCTGTCTGAAACGTTAGCCTTATGTTTCAGGCGGCCTGTTTGTTATTTTAAATTTGAAAATAACTTTTATTATCAATTAATTAAGCAATTAAAAAACTATACAAAGCCGTTTGCAGCGTGTATCCTTATGTCTAACATTCATCCAATATCAATCTTTAAAGGAACACAGCCATGACCGACTTTACCGTTTGGGAAACCGCACCTTTCAATTCCACCATTGACCATATTTTGCAGCGTTACCACAATGTCCACCGCGCCCAGTTTGAAGAGTTGGTTCCGCTGGCGCAAAAAGTGGCGCAGGTTCATGCTGATACTTTCCCTGCCGAAGTTCCTGATTTGTTGGCCTATATGCAAAACGAGCTGTTGATGCACATGATGAAAGAGGAGCGCATGTTGTTCCCAATGATTAATCAGGGCGTGGGTCGCGGCGCGGCAATGCCTATCAGCGTGATGATGCACGAGCATGAAGAACACGATCAGGCCATCGCGCGTCTGGAAGAATTGACCAACAATTTTGAGCTTCCCGAAGGCGCTTGCGGCAGCTGGACCCGTTTGTACACTTTGGCCAAAGAGATGGTGGATGATTTGAAAGACCATATCCATTTGGAAAATGAGATTTTGTTCCACCGTGTTTTGGCTTCTTAAAATTTGAGCTTAATCAAGGCCGTCTGAATGTTCAGACGGCCTGTTCTTTAATCCCTTGCTAAGTTAGTATAATAGTTCTAAAATTTTAATAAATAAACAAAATTAGGTAGTAAAGGCACACATCCGTTCTTTTGTTTACTTGAGAAGGAGTTTATGAATGAAACATTCTAAAGTTTTACTATCGGGTATTCTGTTTGTTGCTCTGACTGCGTGCGCCCAAACGACGGACGGCAGCTGGAGCGCCTTGCAGGATACGAAAACAGGCGTGCAGTCGCGGCCTTATTATGAATTTGGCAATGTGGTTCAGAAGATTTCTTTTAAGAAAACCGGCAATCCGGAAAATGGTTTGAAAAAGCCTGTCTTGACTGTGTATCGTCAGGGCAAGCTGTTGGGCGAAGCATATAATTTGGAAGCCTATCATGGCACCCCCTTGTTGCCAACCCTGTTTTTGGTAAACGGCAAGTCATTAAATATCAATGACGGCAACGATAGAAAACTGTTGGCTGCTGCTAAGAGAATCGATTTTTACGATTTCGGACGTGGTCGGATCGGCCATGCAGTCTTTACCGCGCCTAACGGCATCTGTCAGGATATGAAACACGGCAAAGGCGTTTCTTACAAGCTGGTTACCAACTATGTTAATTTTCCGGATTATCCTGCGCCTGAAAATATCTTGATTATCACTGCGCAAGGCAAATATGAGCAAGACGGTTTTATATTGGATTCCACTGAGTCAAGGGTGACCAGTGCCAATAAAGAGTTTGCCAGGAAATATGGCGAAGCCCTGAAATCCAAGAATGGCCCTGAGACCAGGCATGTGAATATGGCCAATGCAGCCAGCGCGGAAAAAGGCAGACTGTTGGCTGATTATATCTGTCAGTAATCATATCAAAGGCCGTCTGAAATTCAGACGGCCTTTTTGAATCATGAATGCATCTCTTGTTCAAACGACAGCAGAATCTGTTTCACTTCATCCGCTTCTTTGACGGCGCGGATGCGGCCAAACAATATCTGCGCCTGTTCAAACTCTTTTTTCATCATGCCCAGCCACTGTTTCAAACGGGCAACCGGATATTTGTTGTTGGCTTCTTTGGCAAGGCATAAATCGAAGAACTGGACTATCCATGAGGAGACTTCGGCAAAGTTGGTGTCTTTCACTGTTTCGCCGTTTTCATATTGCTTGATTTGCCGTGCCAAGTCTGGACGGATAACCGCGCCGCGCCCGAGCATCACGCTGTCGCAACCGCTGACGGTTTTAATGTCGAGATAGTCTTGAAGGCTGAACACATCGCCGTTGGCGGTAACGGGAATACTGACAGCATCGCGGATTTTGCGTACCCATTCCCAATGAGCCGGCGGCTCGTAGCCTTCGACTTTGGTGCGTGCATGGACGGTCAACGCGCATGCGCCGCCGTTTTCAATCGCGGAAGCG
>NZ_CATNVN010000067.1:0-9443 GCF_951230505.1 uncultured Neisseria sp. | reverse complement strand
TGCCGGCGCTACGCTGATTACGCCTAACCGTGCAGAATTGAAAGAAGTGGTGGGAAGCTGGAAAAACGAAAACGATTTGACCGAGAAAGCCCAAAATCTGCGCCGCCATCTCGACTTGACCGCTATTTTGCTGACCCGAAGCGAAGAGGGTATGACCCTGTTCAATGAGGGTGAGCCGATTTATCAGCCTACACGGGCCCAAGAAGTTTATGATGTATCCGGTGCGGGCGATACCGTTATTGCCGGAATGGGCTTGGGTTTGGCGGCAGGCTATACCATGCCTGAAGCGATGCACCTTGCTAATACGGCAGCGGGCGTTGTCGTGGCAAAACTTGGTACGGCGGTTTGCTCGTTTGCAGAGTTGAATAAGGCATTGGAAGAGCAATAATGTTTGTTTCAGACGGCCTTAGAATTTCACGCCTTTATGCAGGGCAACGATGCCTGCGCTCATGTTGTGGTAATCCACGCTGTCGAAACCTGCATCCAGCATCATTTGCTTCAAAGTTTCTTGGTCGGGGTGCATACGGATGGACTCGGCGAGGTATTGGTAGCTGTCGGCATCTTTGGCAATCAGTTTGCCCATAATCGGCAACAGTTTGAAAGAGTAGAGGTCGTACACGCCTTCCAAAGGTTTGTACACTTTGGAGAATTCCAACACCAGCAGGGTGCCGCCCGGTTTCAATACGCGGTACATTTCTTTCAGTGCGGCATCTTTGTGCGTCATATTGCGCAGGCCGAATGCGACGGAAACCAAATTGAAATAGTTGTCGGGGAACGGTAATTTTTCAGCGTCTGCCAATGATACGGGCAGAATCATGCCTTCGTTGAGCAGGCGGTCGCGGCCGACGGTCAGCATGGAAGAGTTGATGTCTGTCAGCCAAACTTCGCCTTCTTTGCCCACACGTTTCGCCCAGCCTCGGGACAAATCGCCTGTACCGCCGGCGATGTCCAATACTTTGTCGCCTTTTTTCAGGCGCGCGGTATTGATGGTGAAATGTTTCCAAACACGGTGCAGACCGCCGGACATTACATCATTCATAATGTCGTAGTTTTTTGCCACGGAGTGGAAGACTTCGGCAACTTTGCCTGCTTTTTCGTCTTCGTCAACGGTAGAGAAGCCGAAATGGGTTTTGTGGTCGCTCATAGTGTCTGCCTTCTTAAAATAATACGGATTCAGATATCGAATACGTCGAAATCGCCAACCACTTTCGACGCGGGAAATATAGTTTGTGCCTGCCGCTCCAGCATCAGGCGTTGTCCTTCTTCGGTATAACGTGCGCTGATGTGGGTCAGGTAAAGTTGTTTCACATTGGCTTGCAAGGCCAGCTTGGCGGCATTGGATGCGGTCGAATGGAACACTCGTTCCGCTGTCTCTTCATCGCCTGCCGCAAAGGTTGCTTCATGCGCCAAAACGTCTGCGTTTTGCGCGGCGCGCACTGCCTGCGGATAGGCCTTGGTATCGCCGAAGATGGCTACTACCCGTCCTTTTTTGGACGGGGAGAGGAACGCTTTGCCGTCAATGATTCTGCCGTCGTCCAATGTTACGGCCTCGCTTTTTTCAGACGGCCTTTCCGCCGCAACCGCCGCTACCGCAGGAATGCGTATGTTTGGATTTCAAATCTTCGGCACTTGGCGTTCTAGATGCGCCTGCTTTCTCGAGGCGGTCGAGATAGTCTTGCCAAAGCGCGTCTTGATTGTGCGCCAGTCGGTAGAGATAGTCCCAATCATAAAGGCCGCTGTCGTGGCCGTCTGAAAAAGTAATTTTCAATGCGTATTGGCCGACGGGTTCTAAATCGGTAATACTGACTTCGGCTTTGCCTGTTTGCAAAACATCTTGACCTGGACCGTGTCCGCGCACTTCCGCGCTGGGCGAGTACACGCGCAGGTATTCGGCAGGAAGGCTTTTGGCACCGTCAACATAGACCAAAGTCAGTACGCGCCGCTCTTGCTGGAGGCGGATTTCTTGTGGAATTTTATCGGCTTGGGTCATGTCATGCTCCGTTCTTTTTACGCAAATAGGCAACGCGTACAGAAAAAATACCGCCAAGTACGGCAAACAGCACGATTGCGTAGAGTGAAAGCCGTATCAGGCTTACTTGCGTGCCCGTCGTCAGCCCCAAAGGCAGCAACATCACGGCAACGAACAGTAAAAATGCGGCCAACATGGCGGCAATGCTGGCAAAGGCATAGCGGGTATTGGCTGCTGTTTGCGGATGTTTGGTCATGTTGGATAGCTTGCCGTAGGGTGGTGAGGCGGTATTTTATCAGCTTTTTGGTGCTTCATGCCGTCTGAAAACGGCTTTATTTCCATAAATAAAGTGTAATGGCGCGCCTGTCTTCGCCTTCGGGCATTAAACGGATGCTGCTGCCTTTGCTTCCGTTGACACGGATAATGATGCCGCCCGCCTGCCGCTCGATAATGTCGAGTTGGGTGTCGCGGTTCATGCGGTAGTTGTAGCGTTCGCATTGCTTCAAGCACCAAAAATCCTGCCAATGGATAAAATATTTTTGTCCGGATTCGATGGCCAGCGTTTCGCCACCTTTGACGATGAAATAAGGATAATCGGGTTTTTGCGTGCTGAATGTCCATTCGGCTGTTCTGTTTTTTCCGTTTTGACGGTATTCGAATACGGCACGGTAGTCGGTGTCGTATTCCAATGGCTGTAAAGGAAACAGTGCAAATTGGCGTTCGGTCAGGAGGCGGTTTGGGTCATTATCTTTATCTAAGATTTTGACGTCGCTGATTTCTTTTGTGTCCCGATACAGTTTGAACGAACGCATTTTGACCGGAGGCGATTGTTCTGAGAAGGCGATGCTGACCGGATTGCCGGTCATTTCATAATGCGGCATAGGGTCGGGACGTTCGTCGTGGAAAACCGGCGAGGCGAAGTTGCCTTGCGGATAGGTAATGTAAGGCCGGAGTTTACGGTTGGAAATTTCATCCGCATAAACAATGGCATGACCATGACAGGCATCTTGATAAAACGAACGGCTGAGGTCGGATAGGGGGCGGTTTTTTTGGCAGAGGTTGTTGAATCTGCTGTCGCCCTGATTGATGCTCAACGCGATTTGTTTACCTTGCGATTCGAACGCGGCTCCAGCCTCGTCGATATTTTGATCGAGTAAGGAGAGGCGGTGGTAAATCGCCGTCATCAGGTTGTCCAGCTGATGTTGGGCAGGAAGGTGGTCGTTGATTTTTTCGTTTGGCGGATGCTGGCCGGTACTGACGTTTTCGTGCACGCCTTTATAGGCATAACCGGCTTTGCGCGTGCGGTCTGATGGGCGTGGGCCTGTATAAAAGGGATTGCGCGTATTGTGTTCGTCATGGCCGTCGTCAGGGTTTTGCAGTAGATAGCGGGCATGATTGCGCGCGGCGCGTTCGAGTGTGGCTGAGTGCGCCAGTGCGGGCAGATTGGCTGAGGAGCGGAGGAAGTTTAAATACGCCAAGGCGTCAAAATCGGCAACGGCAGTACGATTTTGCGGCGGTTGGGCATAGATGAGCTGGTCTTCGGAATAGCGATGGGTTTCGTAGTATTGGAATATGCCGAGGGCGATGGCAAAACCACCCAGCCAGTAAAGAATGTGTTTCATTATATGTACTGCGTTCAGACGGCCTTGAGCTGCGGTTCTTTCCCCTTGAAACTCATGCCGTTAAATGATTATTTTGATAGCGGCTTGACTTGGAATGCTTCAGGATGGGATTTGAAATATTCGACAGCGATAAATCCGCCACCAATAATAATCAACAGGGCAATGGCCATGCCGATCATCGCTAAAATGAATTTGTCCATATTTGTCCGTTTGAATGAAGGCCGTCTGAAACACTTGAAAGCGTTCAGACGGCCTTAAAGTCAGGTTAATTAACGTTCGATTTGCGATACGTCGCGTACTGCGCCTTTGTCGGCGGAAGTCGCCATCGCGCCGTAGGCACGCAGGGCTGCGGAGACGTAGCGGTCGCGGTTTTCCGGTTTCCACGCTTTGCTGCCGCGTGCTTCCATTTCGGCGCGGCGTGCGGCAAGCTCTTCATCGGAAATGACAAGGTGGATGCTGCGGTTTGGAATGTCGATTTCGATGGTGTCGCCTTCGTGTACCAAACCGATTGCGCCGCCTTCTGCCGCTTCAGGCGAAGCGTGACCGATGGACAGGCCGGAAGTACCGCCGGAGAAGCGACCGTCGGTCAGCAGGGCGCAGGCTTTGCCCAAACCTTTGGATTTCAGGTAGGAAGTCGGGTACAGCATTTCTTGCATGCCCGGGCCGCCTTTAGGGCCTTCATAGCGGATGATGACGATATCGCCAGCCACGATTTGGTTGCCCAAAATACCTTCTACTGCGTCTTCTTGGCTTTCAAACACGCGGGCGCGGCCGGTAAATTTGAGGATGCTCTCGTCCACGCCTGCGGTTTTCACTACGCAACCGCGCTCGGCGATATTGCCGAACAATACTGCCAAGCCGCCGTCTTGCGAGTAGGCATGCTCAACATCGCGGATACAGCCTTTTTCGCGGTCGAGGTCGAGGGTTTTCCACATACGGTTTTGCGAGAACGCCTGAGTAGTGCGCACGCCGCCTGGAGCTGCTTTGAAACGCTCGATGGCATGGGTGTTTTCAGGGTTGGTCACGTCCCATTTTTCAATCGCATCTTTCAGTGTTGGCGCGTGGATGGTGTACACGTCGGTGTGCAGTTTGCCTGCTTTGTCCAATTCTTTCAGGATGGCGAAGATGCCGCCTGCGCGATGCACGTCTTCCATGTAGTAGTCGTGGTTGTTTGGCGCGGTTTTGCAGATGCAAGGTACAACGCGGCTCAGGCGGTCGATGTCGGCCATTTTGAAATCGACACCGGCTTCGTTGGCAACGGCCAACAGGTGCAAAATGGTATTGGTAGAGCCGCCCATGGCAATGTCCATGGTCATGGCATTTTCAAACGCTTTTTTAGTGGCAATACTGCGTGGTAATACGGTTTCGTCGTCTTGCTCGTAGTAGCGTTTGGTGATTTCGACAATCATGCGGCCGGCTTCGAGGAACAATTCTTTGCGGCCAGCGTGGGTCGCCAGATAAGAACCGTTACCCGGCAGGGAAAGGCCGAGTGCTTCGGTCAGACAGTTCATGGAGTTGGCGGTAAACATGCCGGAGCAGGAGCCGCAAGTCGGGCAGGCGTTTTGCTCGACTTCTTCGACTTGTTTGTCGCTGATATTGTCGTCTGCCGATTCGATCATGGCGTCAATCAAATCCAAGCGGCGTTCTGGTTGAATGTTGGCTACACCGATAACTTTACCGGCTTCCATCGGGCCGCCGGAAACGAAGATGGTCGGAATGTTCAGGCGCATGGCGGCAATCAGCATGCCCGGGGTGATTTTGTCGCAGTTGGAAATGCACACCAGCGCGTCGGCGCAGTGGGCATTGACCATGTATTCGATGGAGTCGGCAATCAGGTCGCGGCTGGGCAGGGAGTAGAGCATGCCGCTGTGGCCCATGGCGATACCGTCGTCAATGGCGATGGTGTTGAATTCTTTGGCAATGCCGCCGGCTTTTTCGATTTCACGGGCCACCAGTTGGCCCATGTTGTGCAGGTGTACGTGGCCTGGGACGAATTGGGTGAAGGAGTTGGCAATGGCGATAATCGGTTTGCCGAAGTCGGTTTCCATTACGCCGGTCGCACGCCACAATGCGCGCGCGCCTGCCATATTGCGGCCGTGGGTAGAGGTTTTGGAGCGGTATTCAGGCATTTTTGTTCCTTTGTTTTATGCTGAGGCCGTCTGAAATAGGCTGGTTAATTGGCGGCCCGTTGTAGAAATAACTCGGTATTTTATACCAATTACGAGCGATGAAGCACGCTATTTTGTAATAAAACTAAACTGTATTTGCTTCACCTGAATTTGCTGCTCACTTCTTCAGACGGCCTGAAGTTTTCTTAATATGAAACGCTGTCTTTCTCAGTAGCAAAAGATGTTGGCATCAAAAAGTGATATGATAGGGAACTTCTCACATTTCTAAGGATAAGACGATGAAAAAAATCATGTTTGCATTGTGTTCGGCCATGTTGGCTTCTGCTGCGTCTGCCGCTGTTTATAAAGTGGACGAATTTCATACCAATGCCCGTTTTGCCATCGACCATTTCAACACCAGCACCAACGTCGGCGGTATTTATGGTTTGACCGGCAATTTGGAATTTGACCGTGCCAAACGCCAAGGCTCTATCGATATCGTATTGCCTTTGTCCAAACTGCAAACCGGTTCGGACCACTTTACCCAACACTTGAAATCTGCCGATATTTTCAATGCAGACAAATACCCTGAAATTCGTTTTGTATCCACCAAATTCAATTTCAACGGCAAAAAACTGCTGTCTGTTGACGGTAACCTGACCATGAACGGCAAAACTGCGCCGGTAAAACTCAAAGCCGATAAATTCAACTGCTACCAAAGCCCGATGGCAAAAGCAGAAGCGTGCGGCGGCGACTTCAGCACCACCATCGACCGTACCAAATGGGGCTTGGATTATTTGGTTAGTGCCGGTATGAGCAAAAAAGTTAACATCAATATCCAAATCGAAGCAGTGAAACAATAATCCTGCTTGATTTCAAAATAAAGGCCGTCTGAACGGAATCTGTTCAGACGGCCTTATGATTAAAGACGTTTAGGATTCTTTATTTTTATCGGCTTTGGCTGCCCAATAAGTTGCCAAGAGTGAGCCGGAGATATTGTGCCACACGCTGAACAATGCGCTGGGAACGGCAACAACCGGCGCGGCGGCAAAGTGTGCGGCGGCAAGCGCGGCGCCTAAGCCCGAGTTTTGCATACCGACTTCGATGGCCAGCGTTTTTTGTGCATCATAAGGCAGGCCGGTCCATTTAGCGGCAAAGAAGCCGAGCAGATAGCCGATGCCGTTGTGAAGTACGACAACGGCAAAAATCAGCAGACCGCTTTCAATAATCTTGCCTTTGCTGGCACCGACAACCGCGCCGATAATCAGCACGATGGCGGCAACGGAAACCAGCGGCAGTGCGTCGGTCAGTTTTTCAGTTTTGTTGCCCAAGATTTTATGGACAATCAAGCCCAAAACGATGGGGAACAAAACCATTTTGACGATGGACATCAACATACTGCCCGCTTGGATTTCCAGCATTTCACCGGCAAGCATCAGGAAGATGGCGGGGGTCAGCAATGGGGAAATCAGGGTGGAAACCGATGTAACGGCAACCGACAAAGCCACATTGCCGCGCGCCAGATAAGTCATTACATTGGAAGCCGTACCGCCCGGGCAGCAGCCGACCAAAATCACACCGACTGCGATTTCGGCAGGCAGGTTCAACAGCTTGGCCAGCAGATAGGCGGTTGCCGGCATGATGGCGAATTGTGCAATCACGCCGATGATGACGGCTTTGGGGCGTTTGAACAAAATATCGAAGTCGGAAGGTTTGAGCGTCAAGCCCATGCCGAACATGATGATGCCTAGAAGCCAAGGAATGTAAGGGCCGACCCATTTGAAGGTGTCGGGTGCGAAAAAAGCGATGCCGGCAAAGAGCGCAGCCCAAAGGGAAAATGTTTTTCCAATAAAGTTGCTGATTTTATTGAGGATACTCATGATAATATGTTGTGAAGTTGTTTTTAAGGGAAGTCAAGGATACACGTCTTAACCTTAATTTGCAAAATGACTTAAAAATAAACCAGGCCGTCTGAAAATAGAGATTGATTTTCAGACGGCCTGTGATTTGTATTTGCTATATAGACGGCATTATTCTTTTGATAAAATATTGCGCAGCCATCGGGCGGCAGGTGCGATTTCTCCGGCAAGCATGCCGGTTTCGATTTGGCTGCTGTGTTTGATGACATCGGCCGCCGCTCCGTGCAGCCATACTCCGGCGCAGGCGGCCTGAAAGACCGGAATGCCTTGTGCCATCAGGCTGCCGATAATGCCGCTCAAGACATCGCCGCTACCTGCGGTGGCCAAACCGGCATTGCCGCTGGTGTTGGTATAGACTATGCCGTCTGCCATGGCCACCAATGTATGATGGCCTTTCAATACGACGGTCGCGCCATATTTACGGCTGATTTCGGTCACGGCTTTTTGCCTGTCGGCTTGTACTGATTGGGTATCGGTACCGAGTAGGCGTGCAGCTTCTGCCGGATGAGGTGTCAGGACGATATGTTTGTACGATTTGAGGCGTTCGGCCAATTCGGAAGAACGGGACAGCAGTGTCAAAGCATCTGCATCGAGCAATAAAGGCCGGTCATGGTGTGTAGACAGGATTTTGGGCAGTAGCTGCTCTGATAATCTGTCCAAACCGAATCCGCAGCCGATTACCCGTGCGCTGACATCGTTGCGCTCCATCAGTTGGGTTGCAGTGGCGAGCATGATTTCAGGGCGTTCGGGAATGATGGCAAAAGGCAGCGTGGCTTGGTTGAAGCCTGCCCAAACCTTGCCGCACCCTTGATACATGGCGGCTGTGGCTGCCAAAACCACTGCGCCGCTCATCCCCGTTGCGCCACCGATAATGGCAAGCGTGCCGTATGTGCCTTTGTGCGATTCTTGGGCGCGGGGGCGGAATACGTCGGGAAATGCTAAGGCCGTCTGAAAAGCTTGAAGCGATTCGGGAAACGTGTAGATGGGCTGCATGGCATAACCTTCCAAGATAAGAAATTTAATTTTAAATCAGAAAGTAAAAGGTAATGAAGCAAAAAATAAAAGTTTGGGACGCACCTACGCGCCTGTTCCATTGGCTCTTGGTGTTATTAATAGGATTCATGTGGTACAGCGCAACCCAAGGCGGCGATATGCTGGTATGGCACTTGCGCGGCGGTTTGTTGATGCTTGCGTTGGTGGCTTTCCGCTTGTGTTGGGGGATATGGGGCAGCGATACGGCAAAATTCAGCCGATTTGTGCGTCCGTTTTCCGAAATTCGCCGCTACACACAAGGCCAAATGTCTGAAAACGAATTGGTCGGCCACAATCCTTTGGGCGCGCTGATGGTCATCGCTTTATTGGCCGCCTTGGTTTTTCAGACGGCCACAGGCTTATTTGCCGCCGATGAAAATACGTTTACCAATTCCGGTTTTTTGAATCATTTGGTCAGCGAACACGCCGGTACGCTGGCGCGAAAAATCCATATCAATTTCTTTAATATTTTGGCCGTTTTAGTAGGCGTACATATTGCGGCTGTTTTGCTGTATCGCTTTGTGAAAAAACAGGATTTGATTACGCCGATGATTAACGGCTTTAAAACCATCGATGCCAAGCAGCCTAAGTTGGCAGGAATGGGACAACTGCTTGCCGCTTTGGTGGTGGCGATTGCGTTAGCGTGTGCAGTATGGATGTTGCGCGGCTGATGTTTTAAGGCGGACACCCAAAAACAAACCGACCCCGATAGCTGTGATGGCTGTTGGGGTCGGTTGCTTTTTAGGGTTTAAAAGATGATGTTCAGACGGCCTTAACGCAGCGCAAGATGCTG
>NZ_CATNVN010000066.1:0-9497 GCF_951230505.1 uncultured Neisseria sp. | reverse complement strand
GACATGATGAGAAAGCCAATTATAAAGGGATATCCGGCACTTTAGGTACTGGCTCTTTTATTCACGATATCAAAATCGAACATTTTGAAGCTGGCGTATGGATTGGAGATTATTCTCAAAACAAACCTTTAAATTACACTGATGGTTTGACTATTTCTAATGCCACTATTCGCAATAACTTGGCAGATGGTGTTAACTTTGCCCAAGGTACCAGCAATTCCACCGTTATCAATTCCAATATTCGTGGCAATGGTGATGATAACTTAGCGACATGGTCAAGCCATCATGAGAATATCAATGCCCATGTTGCTGAAAATAACCGCTTTTTGAATAATACCGTTGAATTAGGCTGGCGTGCAGCAGGTATTGGTATCTTTGGCGGTAAAGGTCATGAAGTAGCCAATAACCTTATCAAAGATAATGCTAATTGGAGTGGCGTACGAGTTAATACTGTATTTAGTGGCCATAATTTTGATCTTAACGATCCAGGCATTAACATTCATAATAATTTATTTGTTAGTAATGGTACTAATACCGATGCATATGGTCGCATTAAAGGTTCTATTGATTTAGAAGAGGGCCGAGACTATGAAGATAAGATTCATAATATGCCACTAAGAGGAGAACTAAATAATATTAGAATTGAAGGAAATACGATTATTGATAATTTGTCGAAACGAGACATTACAACAATTCGTAATACCATACCTGATGATCTTAATACATCAATAAATGATACTACAGTTTTTATTAATGCAAATGATGCAGTTAGTGGAAATAATACAGTAGCGAGTGATGCAGACCATGTTACAACATCTGTTTATGAAGAAAAACGCTATGTCATTGATAAATCATATATTCATGGTAATACTCCTGGATATGAAACTGTAACTGTAACCAATATTAAAGGTACACAAGCGGATGATCATATCGATGGTACGAGTGGTATTGACAGAATTGATGGTAAAAATGGTAATGACACTATCTATGCCTGGGGAGGTGATGACATCATTACTATTACAGGAAATGGCAACAATTCTATCAGTGGCGGCGATGGTAATGACCGTATCAGAGGCGGTTTGGGCCATGATATGATTAACGGCGATTCAGGTAATGACATCATTTCCGGTTATGATGGAGACGATCGTCTCAATGGCGGTATGAGTAATGACTCTGTCTATGGGGAAAATGGTAATGATACCCTATGGGGAGAAAGTGGCGATGACTATTTGAATGGCGGCGATGGTAACGATGTTTTATTCGGCGGACAAGGAACCGATTACTTGGTAGGCGGTAAGGGTGCCGATACTTATGTTTTCAGCCTTGGAGAAGGTAAGGATACGATTACCGATAATGTGGGCGAACATAATGCACTGCAATTCGGCCAAAATATCTCTGTTAATGACCTGCATATTGATGCCATCACTGATGTTCGAGGCAATATCGATTGGAAAATGACCATCAAGGGATCAGAAGGGGACAGCATAACCATCAATGACCAATTCGTTTCCGGTAAAACTGATGCTGTGATTGATACCTTCCGTTTCGATGAAGGCACATTGAGCCTGCAAGAGTTGATGGGTAGGTTGTCAGGTAATGGCAATATCAGTAATTTGTCAGACGTCAATACGCATACTGACCGCATGAGCTACTCGTCTGTCGATACGGTTGATGTTCATGATGACACAGCATCTACCGCCAACGCTGGAATCATCTAATTAGCTGTCTTTTAGGCTGAATAAAGGCCGTCTGAAATCTAGAAAATAGGTTTCAGACGGCCTTTATTTATGTTTTGATAGAAAGAGGATTAACTGAATAAACCTTTAAACCACAACACAATCGCGTCCCACATACGGCGCAACCAGCTGCCTTCTTCCACGCCGGTCAGGGCGACGACGTCTTTTTCGGCAATGATTTTGCCGTCTTTCATGACTTTCAGCTTGCCCAATACTTGGCCTTTTTCAATCGGGGCGAGGACGGGCTGAAGCGTTTCTAAGATTGGTTTGACGTTTTTGCCGGTATCGTGGGGAATGGTAATGTAAACATCGTCCAAGAAGCCGATATCTACGGCTCTGGTGCTGCCTTTGTAAACTTTTACTTGGGAAATTACTTCTCCGCCGTTATAAAGTTTGGGCGTATCAAATGCCTGCAACGCCCAGTTGAGCAGTTTGCTGCTTTCACTGGCGCGCGCTTCGGTAGATTCGGCACCGGCAAGGATGGAAACAATACGGCGGTTGTTGCGTTTGCTGGAAGCGGCAAGGTGATAGCCTGCGCCTTCAGAATAGCCGGTTTTCAAACCGTCGATACTACTGTCGCGATAGAGCAGAAGATTGCGGTTAGGCTGCTCGATATTATTGTATTTGAAAGATTTGTTTGCAAACAAAGGATAGTATTTCGGATAGTCGTTAATTAGCGCGGCTGCCAAAATGGCCAAGTCGCCAACGGTTGAAACATGGCCGTTAGAAGAAATGCCGGTCGGGTTGTTGAAGTGGGTGTGCTTCATGCCCAAGCGTTTGGCTTCTTCATTCATTTGTTTGACGAATTCATCGATAGAGCCGTTGCCGATGGCTTCTGCAAGGGTGATGGCGGCATCGTTGGCCGATTGGATGGTTGTACCCTTAATCAAATCGCTGACGCTGGCAGGAACTTTGGGGTCGAGGAACATGCGCGAACCTTCGACTTTCCATGCAGCATTGGAAACTGTCAGCATTTGGCCTGCTTCAAGCGTACCGTTTTCCAGTGCTTTAAAGGCAAGGTAGGCGGTCATCATTTGCGTCAACGCGGCAGGTTCGATAGGCGCGTCGGCATTGTTGGATGCCAAGGTTTGCTTGCTGTGCAGGTCGGTAACGATGTAGGCGGTTGCCGCGATTTCCGGCGGCGTTGTCGGGCTGTTGATGCTGTGCAGCAGCGGCTGCGTTTGAGCCTCGCTTTGTACGGCAGGTGCGGATGCAGCTGGGTCGGCAGCGAGGGCAGGAGTATTCAGGAGGGCAGCAAAAATTAAGCTAAGTAGCGTTTTTTTCATCATTATTTGTGGATTTGAATATGAGTGGATACTGTTATGAAGCAAACAGTTTGGCATATTAAATAGATATTAAGCGGACATTATACCGTCTCATTTAGGCTTTGCTAAGATTTTTCTTGCCTTCAGACGGCCTCAGGGGTATGGTTTTAACTTTTTCCTCCGGTCGATTTGACCGAATTGCAATTTATTTCCGAACACTAAAATACCATGAACCATTCCCTTCCTCTTTCTGATTATCTAACCCGTATTTTGACCGCTTCCGTTTATGATGTAGCCGTAGAAACGCCTTTAGATTTGGCGCGCAGTCTGTCAGGCCGTCTGAACAATCAGGTTTTGCTCAAGCGCGAAGATTTGCAGCCGGTGTTTTCGTTCAAAATTCGCGGTGCGTACAACAAAATGGCGAAGCTGCCGAAAGAAGCCTTGGATTGCGGCGTAATTGCAGCAAGCGCGGGCAACCATGCGCAGGGTGTGGCTTTATCGGCGCAGTATTTGGGTTGCCGCGCCGTCATCGTGATGCCGGAAACAACGCCCAAAATCAAAATTGACGCGGTCAAGAGCCGCGGTGGCGAAGTGGTATTGAAAGGCGTGTCTTATAACGACGCCTATGATTATGCGATGGAGTTGGCAGAAAAGGAAAAACTGACTTATATCGCGCCGTTTGATGATCCTGATGTGATTGCCGGTCAGGGAACTGTCGGCATGGAAATCCTCCGACAACACCGCAATATCAATGCAATTTTTGTTCCAATTGGCGGCGGTGGTTTGGCAGCAGGCGTAGCGGCATTTATCAAACAGGTTTGCCCTGAGATTAAAGTGATTGGCGTGCAAACCGATGATTCTTGCTGTATGAAGCAATCGGTAGAAGCAGGGGAAATCGTACATTTGAAAGATGTCGGTCTGTTTTCAGACGGCACGGCGGTTAAAGTGGTGGGTGATGAAACCTTCCGCCTGTGTAAAGAGCTGCTGGACGAGATTATTACGGTCAATACGGATATGTTGTGCGGCGCGATTAAAGATATTTTTGACGATACGCGCAGCATTACCGAGCCTGCGGGCGCATTGGCACTTGCCGGCCTGAAGGCTTACGTTGCGAAAAACAATATCCAAGGCCAAAACCTGGTTGCCGTTACCAGCGGCGCTAACATGAACTTCCACCGCTTACGCCACGTTTCAGAGCGTAGTGAGCTGGGTGAGGGCAACGAAGGCATTTTCGCTGTTACCATTCCCGAAGAAAAGGGCAGCTTCCTGAAGTTTATCAATTTATTGGGAAGCCGGAACATTACTGAGTTCAACTATCGCTACGGCAGCGATAAAAATGCGCATATTTTTGTCGGTTTGCAAACTGCCGGTGCGCAAGACTTAGCCGTCATCGGCGCACAACTGACTGAAGCAGGCTTGCCCAATGTCGATTTGACCAATGATGAAATCGCCAAAATCCATATCCGTTACATGGTCGGCGGCCGTACGGAAAAAGTAGCCAACGAACGTTTGGTCAGCTTTGAATTTCCTGAGCGCCCGGGTGCGTTGTCTCGTTTCTTGAACCATATGCGTGCCGAGTGTAATATTACTTTGTTCCATTACCGCAACCATGGCGCAGACTATGGCCGTATTTTGGTCGGTATCGATGTGCCGGAAAGCGATAATGAGGCTTTTGCCGACTTCTTGGATAGCTTGGGTTATGTCTATAAAGAAGAAACCGACAATCCGGCCTATAAACTTTTCTTGGCTTAATCAGTAAGATAAAAGGCCGTCTGAAACTTTTCAGACGGCCTTGTGTTTTAAGTTTTGGATTATTTTTTGCGGAACACCAAGTCCCAAACGCCATGACCCAATCGCTTGCCTCGGGCTTCAAACTTGGTTTCAGGACGATAATCAGGCGTAGGGGCGTAATCGGCAGCCGTGTTTTGCAAAGCATCGAAACTGCTCAAAACCTCCAGCATTTGCACGGCGTATTCTTCCCAATCGGTCGCCATGTGGACATAGCCGCCGCTTTTGAGTTTGGGCAGCAGCTTTTCAACAAACGGCACTTGCACCAAGCGGCGTTTGTTGTGGCGTTTTTTGTGCCAAGGGTCAGGGAAGAAAATATGAATGCCGTCTAAAGAATCGTCTTCCAGCATCTTTTCCACCACTTCCACCGCATCATGACGCATCACGCGGATATTGGAAATGTGTTCTTCCTCAATCAGCTTCAAGATATTGCCAACGCCCGGGCCGTGAACATCAATCGCTAAAAAGTCGGTATCGAGCAGACGTTTGGCGATTTCCACCGTTGCGACGCCCATACCGAAACCGATTTCCAAAACTTTAGGGTTGTCCCGTCCAAAAGTGCGGTTCAAATCCAAAGGGGCTTCTTGGAAGTCCACACCGAATTGCGGCCACATCGTATCGATGGCGCGCTGTTGGGCCGCGGTCATATGGCCTTGGCGCAAAACGAAACTGCGGATGCTGCGTTTGTGTTCTTCAGGAACGGTATTTTCAGGCGTATTTTCTGGAATGTTTTCAGACATATCGTTTTAAATCAGTGAAAAATCAAATAAAAAGGCCGTCTGAAAAAATCAGACAACCCTGCTTACAAATCGGCGTGATTATAGCGAATAAACGCTTTATCTGAAACCTTTCTACAACAAGGTTTCAGGTTCAGACGGCCTTTTTAAGACAATTCCGGTTGCGGTACTTTGTGTTGCACCGCATAAACCGCAGCTTGAACGCGGCTGCTTAGATTCAGCTTGCGCAACAGGTTTTGAACATGCACTTTGACGGTAGACTCAGCCAAGTTCAAATGGCGGGCAATGATTTTATTGCTGTGTCCGGCGGCAAGGTAGCCCAAGATTTCCATTTCGCGCGGGGTCAGCTGCGCCAGCAGGTGGTCGGAGCGGGAAGGAGAAGGGGAGATCAGCGATTGCACCAAGCGGCTGGTCATTTCAGGGGAGAATACATTGTCTCCGTCGACAGCTTTTCGGATGCTTTCCAAGAGGAAGTCGGCGTTGATGTTTTTCAGCAAAAAGCCTTTTGCACCCATACGCATACATTCGGTCAAGTCGTCGCTGTCTTCGGAAACAGTCAGCATGATGACGGTCAGCTGCGGATTGATGCTCAGAATTTGAGCCAGTGCTTCGCGGCCGTTCATGACCGGCATATCCAAGTCCAGCAAAACTACGTCAGGCTTGAGCTGTTCGACCATTTTTACGCCGGCCAGGCCGTCTGAAGCTTCGCCGACGACTTCAAAATCAGGCTGGCGAGAGAGCAGGGCTTTGATGCCGCTGCGAAACAGGGTGTGGTCGTCAATAAGGGTAATTTTAATCGTCATGATGCTGTTCTCATTTGTTGCGGCAAAGTCAGCATAACCGCCGTACCTTGCCCAATCTGCGATGTGATGGCCAATTCTGCGTTAATCCGTTGGGCCCGTTCCTGCATAATGCCCAAGCCGACATGTTCGCCTGAAGGCCGGTTTGATAGGTGTTCTTTATTAAAGCCTGCGCCGTCGTCCCGAATCGTCATGACAAAATCGCCGTGGTTGGCAATTTCGACGCTGACATGTTGCGCACGCGCGTGCTTCCGAATATTGGACAGGCTTTCCTGCAAGATGAAGATGATCTGCAAATGCTCATCATAGTTCAAAGCCTGCCCATCGTCCTGCCATTTTAAATCAACTGGAATACCGGTTTGTCGTTCAAAACGCGCCAGCAGCGATTCTACCGCTTCAGGAAAATCTTTATTACTGATTTTGGTGCGGAAATTCATCAGAAGCTCGCGGACGTCTTCATAGCATTCCTGCACGCCGTCTTTAATGAAGCCGATATTTTCTTCAGCCTGCTCGCGTTGGTTTGAAGCAAACGCGCTTTCCAACATTTGCACCTGCAAATTCAAAAAGGTCAGGGCTTGTGCAATGCTGTCATGCAAACCTTGTGCAATCAAGTTGCGTTCCTGCAAGACAGCAAGTAGGCGGCGTTCTTGTTCCATGCGGTTGTTGGCGATGGAAATCCCCAGCTGCCCGCTTAAAGTATGCAGCAGTCTTTCGTCTTGCTCATCAGGCATATGGCCGTCTGAAAAATACAGGGCCAATACACCGAGCTGTTCGTCTTGGTAAACGATTGGGAATTCTACACGATTTCCCTCTTCGGTTTCACCGACACTTGCCGCCAAGTCAGAGCGTTTGCGTTCTTCATCGGAAAGATATACCGTACCGCCCAAAGCGGAAAACGCCGGCAGAATCTGAGCCAAAAATTCTTCTGCGGCCTGTTGCGGCGTAAAGGTTTGGTGCAGGTTGCGCGTAGTCTGGTAGAGCAGGGTCAAGTCACGGTTTTGCCGGGCCAAGTCTTGGGTTTGTTGGGCAACCTGTCCTTCTAAATCCGTATAAAGCGTTTTCAGACGGCGGCTCATTTGGTTGAAGCCCTTGCTGACTTGGGCGAATTCACGAATTTGGTCTGTATCGATTTGCACCCCGAAACGACCTTCGCTGATGGTTTCTACCCCGTCGCGCAATTTTTCCAGCGGCCGGATGATCCACGAATAATGCCAAACAATCATCAAGCCGGCGGCCACTAAAATCATCAGCATCATCGCCATTTGAAAACGGCGCAGCCACAAAGTATTTTGCTCGTTGGCGTTTTCCATCGCTTGTAAAAACAGCTCGATATTGCCGGCAAAACGGTATAGGCCGATTTGGGTCGGCCGTTCGTAATGTTGCAAAGAAGGCTTGATGTTGGATTCCCAATCAATCAACAGCATCGATTGGATCAAATCGTAAGCCAGCGGCATTTGTGACGGAATCAGCGGATGAATGGCATCGCTTTGCGTTACATTGGCCAGCGTACGTTCAAATTCTTTGATTTGGTTGTCAATTTGCGCATTGGGCGTACGGACGCTTGCCATATAAGCCAAACGATACACCTGCATTTTCAAGCTGCCCGCATCTTCAATCGTTTTAGCCGCGCTTTCTAAACGCCAAGAAAGCAGCAGGGTAAAGGCAATCGATAAAAAAGCCGAGCCGACCCATAACACAGTCAGTAGTTTTAAACGCGAGGACAGGCTCAGGCCGTCTGAAGATCCGGAGAATAAACGCATAAAGCACGCAGGAAGACTAATCCGATAATCTTATAAAAATATCATTCTTTCGGCCTATAAACAACCTGTCTAAAATAATTGTATGGTTATGATAAGAAAAAACAGGGGTTTAATGTAAAATCATGTTATGATAAAATTCATCTTAAGTGAATTAAATCACAAAATCAGGTTTCAGACGGCCTGAAGCCTTAAAAACTTATTCCATAAATACAACATCGCGAATAACACTTACACACTCTGCTTTGCAAAGGACTACCAAAATGAAAATTTTTGCACTGATATTGGCCGGCGGGCAGGGAAGCCGGATGGGAGGTGTCGATAAAGGGTTGGTGCAGTGGCACAACAAAGCCTTGATAGACCACGTTATCGAAAAAATCCGCCCGCAAGTCAGTCATATCGCCATCAGTGCCAACCGCAATCTCGAATCCTACGCCCAACGCAGCGCGCACGTTTTCTCCGATGCACGCCAATGGCAACATTACGGCCCTTTAGCCGCCTTGTGTACCGCCGCCAACGATTTGCAAATTGCTACTGCAGACTGGCTGCTTATCGTCTCCTGCGATATGCCCCGCCTGCCTGAAAACTTGGTTTCCCAGTTTGAGACCATCGCCAAACGCACGCCGTTGTGCAATGCATTTTATGTTGAAACCCCGGCCAGACCGCATTACAGCGTGATGTTTATCCGGCCGCAAATCCTGCAAAGCACCGTGCCATACCTTTATTCAGGAATGCGCAGCATCCGCGGCTGGTTGCAGCAACAGCGCGCGCGGGTTGTCCATTTCCCTCATGAGCAGGATTTTATCAGCTACAACACGGAAAACGATTTGGCCCAGCCTTTGTAGTTGGGTAGGTAAGGGGACTAATGTTCAGGTAGAGATATGCTAAATTGATAATTATTTAATATCTTTCAATAGGTAATAACTATCTTGTAATCAGTACCCTTATAAATTATTCAATCCGTGTATTCAGAAGGATGATACGTTTCTCGTTGAAATAAATTTTAGCTTTTCTCTATTGGCTGTTTCTTTTAGGTCATTTAGTCTGCCTAAGTCCAAATTATCTACGAACAAATCCTCGTAAAACAGTTGACCGAAAAAATTCACGGGATATTCTGATTTTACGTTGCGTGGCTTAAGATGTGCAGACGGCCACACTTTCAAAATAAAGGCTAAAACGGCATAATAGCAGCCCCTCTTTGTTAGAATTGCCTGGTTTAGGAGAGTCAAATGAATATTTTATTATTAGACGGTGGTAAAGATTTCGGCCATTCGCATGGTGAGTTAAACCACACGCTTCACAAAAAAGCGAAAGAAGTTTTGACCGCACTTGGACACAATGTAAAAGAAACCGTGATTGATGCCGGCTATGATGTTGAAGCAGAAATCGAAAAATTCTTGTGGATGGATGCCGT
>NZ_CATNVN010000065.1:0-9606 GCF_951230505.1 uncultured Neisseria sp. | reverse complement strand
GATTCAGACGGCCTTTAATCACATCGGGCGGTTATTTAAACCATCTTGCCAATGCTGGGATACGCGACAACAACATTGTATCCAAAATCCAAATAACAACGATTGCAGCAATGGCCGTTGGGAAAATCACAGCCAAAATCAAAAGTGGCACAGCCATTGCCCACCATACCGGCAATTTGATTTTCTGTGCAGGAGGAACCAAACCACGTGCTTCTGAAGGACGGCGTTTCCACCACATCACACAGCCGCTGACACAGATAAAGATAATCGCCAGACAGAACAAGACATTTGCCAATACACTCCACCAGCCCAGTGTACCCATATGCAAAGCAATACTTGCTGCCATGAACTTACCAAACCAGTTGTAATCGTCAAAATGAATATCAGCCAGGATTTTGCCGCTGTATTGATCAATGTGTACCGTACGATCCGCAGTCGGACTAATCATATCGTAGCTCATTGAGTCTTGCGACAGCGTCCATACGCCGGTTTCGCCTTTAGGCAGGTTCAACTGATAGCGGCCTTTAAAACCAATTTCGCGTGCAAAGCGGTCAACCGTCTCCAACGTCATCGGCTCGCTCGGATTAATGCCGTTTTCTCCCATTGTCGTACCGGAAACCGGCATAGGCGTCAACTCCAAAATCCATGGCACTTCTTTAGATTTACCGTCATTCAGCACATCACCATGAGTTGGCACAGAAGATACCGGATTAGGCTCCACGCCCCATTTACCCGCAGGAAATTGGCTCCACGCCTGAACCACTTTACCGCCCCAAATACCTGCCCAAGCAATACCTGACAGACAGAACAGCAATAGAAGCAAAGAAACCCAAGTGCCGAATGCACCGTGCAGGTTGCGCCACCAAGAACGGCCTTTGCCTGCTTTAGGCAAAAGGACAGCCTTCAGACTACGCTGTTTTACCCACCACAAATAAATACCGGTCACAATCATAATAATAGTTAACGACGCAGCGGTTTCCAACAGGTAGTCACCAGTCGCCCCCATCATCATATCGCCGTGGATTTCGTCCATCGTGTGATACCAGCCTTGACCGCGCGGCATCGTATTTACAACTTTTGCCGTATAGGGATCAACGGCAACCATAGTGGCTTTATCGTCATTGTTCACGCGGAATACGGCAACCATATCATCTGCGCGCGGCGCAATATACTGCACTACAGAAGCAGTTTCCGGATTCACAAACTGTCTGGCGGCCTCAGCCTGAGCCGACAAAGGCTGCACCACTGCCTGCGGCGTAATATGTATGCGTTCGCCTTCTTTACCGGTAATATTGGCGAATAGCAGCATTCCCAACCCTGTAACAGCCAGCAGGGTTAAAAACGGCGCAACCAAAAGTCCGGCATAAAAATGCCATCGCCAAACAGTCAAATAACGGCGGTTAGCCTGTTGTTCATTTTGGGAAGTTGGTTTTATTTCCATATTTTCTCTTCATATAGTTAAAGCAGACTAATTATTACGAACTAGCATCAGTCATTTTAATCAAAAATATTCATTTAAGAAACTGTTTTTCCCATGCAGCTTTGAAATACTTCAATATTTAGTTTTCAGGCCGTCTGAAAAAACAAAATAGACAGAAAACAACACTTTACTGAAAATCCGTTTTAATCATTGCGGTTTTGGCAGAATTTGGTAGAATACAGGCATCACTTATTTATTTATCAAGCCGCCAAGCTTTGGCGGCTTGTATTTTTATTTCCAATCCGGCTACCGCGCGTGGCCGGATAAAATTTTAAAAGCATCATCATGCTTTCATGGAGAACTCTATGCAAAAAATCCCTTTGACCGTCCGTGGTGCAGAATTGTTGAAACAAGAACTTCAACACCTCAAAAGCGTGGCACGCCCAGAAGTCATTGAAGCCATCGCCGAAGCACGTTCGCACGGCGACTTGTCTGAAAACGCAGAATACGAAGCCGCCAAAGAGCGTCAAGGCTTTATCGAAGGCCGCATCGCCGAGTTAGAACACAAACTCTCTATGGCGCATATCATCAACCCTGCCGAAATCCATGCAGAAGGCAAAATCGTGTTCGGCACAACTGTGACACTGGAAGATTTGGAAACTGAAGAACAAGTTACCTACCAAATCGTCGGTGAAGATGAAGCAGACATCAAAGAACGCAAAATCTACGTTGGCTCCCCCATTGCCCGCGCCCTGATCGGCAAAGAAGAAGGCGACGTTGCAGAAGTTCAAGCACCAGGCGGCGTACGTGAATATGACATCATTGCCGGGCAATATATTTAAATAAACAAAAGGCCGTCTGAAAACATTTTCAGACGGCCTTTTGTTGTACCTAAAAACACCATAATAGAAAAAGTGAAATCTTCCCAGGAGAAACATAATGAATCTACTGTACAAAATTACCCAAACCGCTGCCGCCATGTGGCTCGGTATGCAGCTGACAGCAGGCTATGTTACCGCCCCTATCCTGTTCCGCCTCCTGCCCAAAATGCAATCAGGAGAAATTGCCGGCATTTTGTTTGCTATTACAGCGATATGTGGCTTAGTTATTTTTGGCGCAGCCTATGCCTTTTTCAGAAAGCAACTGGCCTCACTTTCTTGGTGGATCTTGGTACTTTGGCTACTCTTAGCCTGCAACCATCTTTTGGTTACACCGGTTATCGAGGCACACAAGTACGGGCTGGATAACTGGCTGCTATCCCTAGTTGGAGGAACATTCGGCGTTTGGCACGGCTTGTCCAGTATCCTCTTTTTGATTTGTACGATACTGGCAGCCATCTGCGTATGGAAATGGCCGAGGCCAAACTAATCTGTCTTAATAAAAGGCCGTCTGAAAATAAACCTTTCAGACGGCCTTTTATTTTGAATCATGAATTCCCCGATTCTTCAAATATAAACCATAAAAAAATGCCCTGCATATTGCAGGGCATTTTTCACAAACCGATTAAGGTTTAGCGTAACCGTGAACGCCATTGTAAGGAGCTGGGATCCAACCTTCATCAGTGGCAGGCAATTCGCCTTGACCTTCGATAGTTTGGCCTGGAGCAACTTGACGAGTAACAACGCTGCGAATTTTAACATCAACGCGACGGTCAGGTTCGATACAAGCGATAAGAGCAGCACGTTTCTTAGCTTTAGAAACTTTTTTACCCAGTTTAGCAACTTCAGCTTCACAAGTAGCAGTCATTTGAGCTTGAGACTCGCCCAGACCTACTGCAGAGATTTTGCTAGAAGCAACGCCACGGCCTACCAAGTAGTTAGCAACTACGTTAGCACGACGCTCAGACAGAGCTTGGTTGTATTCTTCAGAACCCATGAAGTCAGTGTGACCTTCAACACGTACAGTTTGTACGCTGTCGTTGCTCAGGCGTTGAGCCAAAGCGTTCAGGTTTTCTTGAGCTTCAGGACGCAGGTTGTCTTTGTCGAAGCCGAACAGAGTTTTAGTAGACAGGGAAACAGTTTCATCAACATACTCAGGAGCTTGTTGTACAGGAGCAACTGCTTCACGATCACCACATTCAACGCGGCCTTCGGTAGCTTTGTCGAAGTAGCTGTTTTTCCAGCATTCGCCGTAGTTGTTACGGACGATTTCTTGAGATTGGCTGCTTACGGTGTAACCGTGTTTGGTGTGCGCTTCGCTGGCCATAGCGGTGCCAGAGGCAACCAAGGCAACGAACAATGCGCTTAATTTCAGCTGTTTGGTCATTTTATTCCCTCATCAAATTGTTATGCGGCGGACTAGGAAAGCAACCGCTGCAAAGTACCAATATACAGGCCGCAGTATCAAAACAGCGGCAAATCGGATATATCAGGTTGCACTATAAAGAAGCGCAAGGCAAACTGTCAATACTCGATGCCTTCAAACAATTATGAAGTGCCTGCTTCCTAGTAGTTAATCATGCCGAAAAATCAATCTTGTGTCATTAATTTAGGGCAAAATCAGACAATTCACCTACCTAAAGTTGTACAAAAACAACAAAACCCCTTTCCCTCTTCTTTCCTGAATTTCCTGTTTTCATATCATTAAAAGATATTTTCATTAAAAACAAACGTTTTCAAAACTCAGGGCAAAACCGGGCAAAATATGTTAAATTACAGACCGTTTGTCGCACAAAATCCACAATAACAACGTATCCGATACTGCTACCATGAAACTGCAACAATTACGTTACGCCCTTGAAGTTTACCGGCACAATCTGAATGTCTCCGAGGCTGCCGATGCGCTTTTTACATCCCAGCCCGGCATTTCCAAACAAATCCGCCTGCTTGAAGAAGAATTGGGTATCCAAATTTTTATCCGCAGCGGCAAGCGTGTGGTTTCCGTTTCACAACCGGGCAAAGCCGTGTTAGAGATTTCGGAACGAATTTTGCGTGATGTACAGAACATTAAAAATATCGGCAGCGAGTTTACCGATCACGACAGCGGCTCGCTGACCATCGCGACAACGCATACCCAGGCGCGTTATGCCTTGCCCACAATCGTTGCGGAATTTGTCAAAAACTACCCTAAAGTCAATTTGACCATCAAACAAGGCAGCCCTTCTGCCATTGCGCAAATGGTCAGCAGCGGCGAAGCGGATTTGGCAATTATTACCGAACGCATTGACGATCATCCCGAGTTGGGCAAACTGCCCTGCTATGAATGGAACCATGCCGTCATTGTTCCGCACGACCACCCTCTTTTGGACTGCCGCAATCCTTTAAGCCTTGAAGATTTGGCTTCTTTTCCGCTGGTTACTTACGAATTTGCTTTTAATTCCGGCAGCAGCATTGCGCGTACATTTAATAAAGCGCATATTGAGCAACCTGATGTTGCCTTATCGGCTGCCGATACGGATGTATTGAAGACGTATGTTCGCTTAGGCTTGGGTGTTGGTTTGATGGCCAAAATGGCGTACGATCCCGCGGTCGATCAAGATTTACAGCTGATTGATGCGGCGCACTTATTTGAACCGTCGCCCACTTGGATAGCCTTACGCTCGGATACTTACCTGCGCGGTTATACCTATGATTTTATACAGATGTTTGCACCGAAACTGACCCGTGAAGCAGTTGACCGCATTCTGTACACGCCGGTTGTTGAAGATTTTTCAATTTAACATCTAACTATAACTTGCGTAACTTAACAATTATTCTTTAATTCTTGTTAAAAAGGCCGTCTGAAATATTTCAAACGGCCTAAGATTCAGATAGCATGCGAACAACCAGAAACCATTTTCTTCAAGGTTGTCGCATCTAAGATTTTGATGTGCTTGTGTTCAACAGAAATCAAGCCTTCATGATGGAATTTAGACAAGGTGCGACTGACTGTTTCCAGTTTCAGCCCCAAATAGCTGCCGATTTCCTCACGCGACATCCGCAAGATAAAATCATTGGCGGCAAAACCTCGTGAATAGAGACGCTGGGACAAGTTGAGCAAGAATGCCGCCAATCGCTCTTCAGCGCGCATATTGCCCAAAAGCAACATAACGCCCTGATCTCGGACAATTTCGCGGCTCATCAAGCGGAAAAAGTGAGAACGGAGGCTGGGAATATCCTGACCGAGTTCTTCAATATGTGTAAACGGAAGCTCGCATACCTCGCTGTCTTCCAAAGCCACAGCATCACAGCTGTGAATATGGGAACAAATCCCATCCATACCGATCAGCTCGCCCGACATAAAAAAGCCGGTTACCTGATCTCGTCCATCTTGGCTGGCGACTGTTGTCTTAAAGAAGCCCGCACGGATGGCAAACAAAGAGGTAAACGGCTCGCCGGCACGGAACAGGTATTCACCTTTTTTCAGACGGCGGCTTTGACGAATAACCGCGTCTAATTGTGAAAATTCGTTAGGCATCAGTCCGACAGGCAAACACAGCTCGCGTAAAGAACATGTGGAACACAAGGTTTTCATTTGATGTGTTGCATTGTGTGTGGCCATAACGCACCCTTAATCTGCATAGTTCTATAAATCCCTGATGAAGCCGAATAACTATTGACCCAAGTCAAAGTCGGCATATCATTATGAGGCATTCTACCAAACTATCGAAATTTTGACTAAAATTTTCCCTAATTTCCTTACTTCATACTACAAGCCCCGACCATGAAAATCATCCCCATCTCAAATAATACCAACATAAACAATGAATTACCGGAATTCGACCGCGAATTGATTGCCAGTTTGCCATCAAGCGGTCCACGTTATACATCCTATCCGACCGCCGACCGCTTCCATGAAGGCTTTAAAGAAGCCGAATATATCCAAGCTTTAAACCTGCGCAACATGGGCGCGCTCAACAAACCCCTTTCGCTCTACATTCACATTCCTTTCTGCAATACCATCTGCTACTACTGCGGCTGCAACAAAATCATTACCAAAGACAAAAGCCGTGCTGATGCCTATATCCAGTATCTGGAAAAAGAAATGGAATTGCTGGCACCGCATTTAGGCGGACGACACCAGCTTGCGCAACTCCACTTCGGCGGCGGCACGCCGACATTCCTAAGCGACGACCAACTCGAACGCGTCTTCGAAATGATCCGCAAATACTTCCAGCTCATCCCCAACGGCGAATACTCCATCGAAATCGACCCGCGCAAAGTCAGCCGCGAAACCGTCCTCAAACTGGGCAAACTCGGTTTCAACCGCATGAGTGTCGGCATTCAAGACTTCGATCCTAAAGTGCAGGCAGCCGTCAACCGTATCCAAAGTTACGAAGAAACCAAAGAAGTCATCGATGCCGCCCGCGAAGCCGGGTTCAAATCCGTCAGCGTCGATTTGATTTACGGCCTGCCGCACCAAGATACCGAAAGCATCAAAACCACCATTGACACGGTCTTGTCCCTCGACCCCGACCGCCTCGCCCTCTACCACTACGCCCACCTGCCACATATCTTCAAACCGCAACGCCGTATCGACACCAATGTCGTTCCTGGCAGCGAAGAAAAACTCGATATGCTGCAATATTGCGTCCAAACCCTGACTGAGCGCAGCTACGTTTTCATCGGTATGGACCACTTTGCCAAACCTGATGATGAACTCTCCATCGCCCTCAAAGAAGGCTTCCTGCAACGCAACTTCCAAGGCTACTCGACCTATGCCGACTGCGACTTGGTGGCGATCGGCGTCTCCTCTATCGGCAAAATCGGCAGCACCTACTCCCAAAACGAGCGCGACATCGATGCCTATTACGCCGCACTCGATGCCGGACATCTGCCGATTATGCGCGGCTACCAGCTCAATCAAGACGATATTTTGCGCCGCAACATCATTCAGGATTTAATGTGCCGCTTCTCGCTTGATTATCAAATTTACGAAAGCGTGTTCGGCATTCCGTTTAGCCGCTATTTTGTAGCGGAACTGGAAGATATGAAGCAACTGGAAACCCTCGGTCTGGTTCGTCTCAAACCGCACGGCCTGACCGTTACGCCGAAGGGCCGTTTCTTGATCCGCAACATCGCTATGGTGTTCGACTACCATTTGCGCCATAAAGAAACCAAAGCCAAATACTCGCAAACCGTATAAACAGAAATGGAAAAGGTCGTCTGAAAATTTTCAGACGACCTTTGTTTTTATTTTCAATACTTTCGGGTAACATAAAACCATATTTTCCGCTTTATCAGAATTCAAAGTTAATTTGTATAGGCGCGTATCCTATGGTTACCGAACAGCAAAACGATATCCTCAGCATCAATAAAGTACAGCTTCTCCTTGCAGAAAAACGCACGGCACTTGCTATCATGCGTACGGGCATTGCCGTTTTCGCACTCCCTTTGTCTATTTTCAGTGCGCTGATTGCGACATCGAAATGGTACGAGGCCGTTGATGTTTGGCCTTTGCTCGTACTGGTCAGTCTGATGAACATCAGCTTGATTATTTTCTCGGTCTATCTGATTACCCGCTCGCTCCGTAGAATGCACCAATATGACCGGCTGATTGCCGATATCAAATACAACAATCAGTCTTTGCGCAAACTGATTAAGTCATAAAATGCAGATAGTTGGGGCTACACATAGGTCGTCTGAAAATCAAAATATAGCGGAACTCCAAATATGTATTAAAACATGATTCTGCCAAACATACCGTAATTATTCTTGGTGACGTTACTGTATACTTTGCTCCCCCATTTGAATGGATACGATACCATTGCAGTAATTGAGATTAAAATGAACAACAAATATAAAGAATGGATAAAAATCATACTGCTCCCTCATTTAATAACGGCTATTTTTTTAGGGCCGGCAATAATTGTTTTTTGGTCAGGTGGATTTATCGGTCTCTATTCTGTTATAAACGTGTTCAGTGAATTAGGTTCGCTTAAATATTATATTTATATTGGAATTCCTTTAATTTTTATAATGTTCTTACTTAGGTTTTATTGGGAAAATCTGACGATAGGGAAGATACTGACTTCTTCTGCGATATATTTATGGTTTCTCTTAGGTTTTTTATGCCTAGGGTGGCAGATATAAATTTATTGAAATGATCAACTCAATTGGACATTGATAGGAACCCTGCTGGATACACCGATCGTGTTTAGACAAATACAAATGCAGTCTGCAATTTTGGTTTATCCGGTCTCAGATCTCAAACGCTTTTAAAATATGGAACAACCCGATTTTTTCCCCATTCCCAGCCCCTGTATAGGCGTTTGTGAAGCCAATGCCAAAGGTTATTGCAAAGGCTGCCTGCGCAGCCGGGAAGAGCGCTTGTACTGGCTCCAGATGACCGACAGCCAAAAGCATCAAGTCATGCACCTTCTATCCCTCAGGAAAGCCAAAATCCGCAACCGCAAAATGGAAAAACCCGAAACGGGCGAACATCCGGTTCAAAACCTGCTCGATTTCTAAATTGCCCTTGCCTACCGCACACCACAATAAGGAAAAACATGAAAAAACTGCTTACCTGCCTGCTTGTGCCATTAACTGCCCTCACCCTGGGCGCCTGCAAACCCGTTGCAACTTCACCCGAAAGCAAACCTGCCGAACTTAACTGGCAGCAGCCTAAACTGACCAGCAATGTTTGGAAAATCAGCAAAGAAGGCCAACCAGACTCCTATCTGCTCGGCACCATCCACATGGGGCAAACCAATCAGACCTTGTCTTCCGATGCAGTCAAACTGTTGCAATCCACCGACCAACTGACCACAGAAGTTGACGCATTGCCGGACAGCAGTCCGGAAACAAAAAAAATGTATCAAAAATACTTCCAGGAAGTCATGAGTACCGAACCGCTCAGCCGCAAGCTTGGCAAAACAGATTTCCGTCTTTTACAAGAAATCTATTCAAAAAATGAAGAAAGCCGACCCATCGCCCAAATTGCCGACAAACTCCATCCGTGGGCCGCATTCATTTTTTCCGGCAGTACGTTTCCCAAAGGGTATAGCTCAGAAACCGGTGCAGATATGTTGCTGACCAACGCGGCCGCCGGTATCAATAAGCCTCGTGGTTCATTGGAAAGCTTGGACAATGTTACCGCGATCTTCAAAGCCCTGCCTGAAGAGACCATGCTCAACTTTCTGAAAGCCAGCATTAAAACCAATAAAGAAGAAACCGAAGATATCAAAAAACTCCATCAAGCCTATTCAGACGGCCGCTTTGAAGAACTCATTCCACTTTTGGAAGAAACCGAACAGCGCACCCTCAAAC
>NZ_CATNVN010000064.1:0-9870 GCF_951230505.1 uncultured Neisseria sp. | reverse complement strand
ATGGTCATTGATAACGAAGGCAAACATTACGACCGCTTTCGCCATCGGATTATGTTCCCTATCCGTAATCCGCGCGGGCAGGTCATCGGCTTTGGTGGCCGCGTATTGGATGACTCCAAACCCAAATACCTGAACTCGCCGGATACTCCTTTGTTCGATAAAGGGAAAAACCTTTACGGGCTATATGAAGGGCGTGCTGCCGTAAAAGAGGCTAGACGGATTTTGGTGGTCGAAGGTTACATGGACGTGGTCGCATTGGCGCAGTTCGGCGTCGGCTACGGCGTAGCAGCTTTGGGTACGGCAACCACGACGGAACACGTTAAAATCCTGATGCGTCAGGCCGACAGTATTTATTTTTGTTTCGATGGCGACGGCGCGGGACGTAAAGCGGCTTGGCGCGCGCTGGAAAATGCGTTGCCACAATTAAAAGACGATAAATCGCTGCATTTTCTCTTCCTACCCGAAGAACACGACCCAGACAGCTACATCCGCGCCTACGGCAAGACTCAATTTGAAGATGCCTTGTTAAACCAAAGCAAGCCCCTATCGGAATACTTTTGGGAACATCTTTCAGACGGCCTCAACCTCAATACACAAGAAGGCAAAGCAGAATTGGTCAAAACCAGTTCTCCGCTCTTGGCTCAGATTACCGCGCCGGCATTAGGCTATCTTCTGAAACAAAAACTCAGCGAGCTCGTAGGCATTGACCCTGACAACCTCGCCCAGTTACTCGGACAAGAAGCGCCAAAGCGGTATGTCAAACAAAAAAGTTACAAACTACCGCCCATTTCTGTCAAACAGCCAGCCATGCTGACACTGGTTCAAAGACAGATACGCAGCCTCTTGATAAATCCGGCTTGGGCTTCATATATAGACCTGCCCGATTATCTGGCTTTAAGCGGTGACTTCGCCTGCCTTGCCAATTTGGCCGAAACCATCAAGCATCACGATACGACTCCTGCAACCGCACAAGTGCTTGAATATATGCGCGGTTCGCCCTATGAGGAAACCGTCAATCAAATCTTTTTATCGACCCTTCATTCTGAAGAAATGGAAGGGGATAATGAAGAAGATTGCGAAAGTTTCCAAATCGGCATGAAAAAGTTGTTAAATGAATTAAAATACAGTCAAATCGAAACTTTAAAGCAAAAAAGTATTCAAACTGGTTTGACCGAAAATGAAAAAAGACTATTGCTGTCACTTTTGACGGCAAAGCAAAACTAACCCCTCAGGCCGTCTGAACAATCTAAACACACGCTGCGAAACATGACACGCAGAACACTCCATCTGTAATATTTTTCAGACGGCCTCAGAGTATTAAAGTGAAATCTGATTTCACAACAAAAAGCTCTGCTCCGCCTTCAGGTACGGCCACATCACCGTAAACCGTCGGCATCCTATCAACCTAGAGAGCAATCCATGTCTAAAAACCAAAACTACGAAGAATACCAAGACCAAGATGACAACCGTCCCTTGAGTATCGAAGAGCAGCGCGCCCGTCTGCGTCAACTCATTATTATGGGTAAAGAACGCGGCTACATCACTTATTCCGAAATTAACGACGCGCTGCCCGACGATATGTCCGACGCCGAGCAAATCGACAACATCGTCAGCATGATTTCCGGCTTGGGCATCCAAGTAACCGAGCAAGCTCCTGATGCTGAAGACATCCTCTTGAGCGACAACGCCGCCGCCATGACCGACGACGATGCCGTTGAAGAAGCCGAAGCAGCACTCTCCAGCGCAGATTCAGAATTTGGCCGCACTACCGACCCTGTGCGTATGTATATGCGTGAAATGGGTCAAGTCGATCTGTTGACACGTGAAGACGAAATCATCATCGCTAAAAAAATCGAAAATGCACTGAAAAACATGGTGCAGGCAATCTCCGCCTGCCCGGGCTCGATTGCCGAAATTCTGGCGTTGATCGAACAAGTCCGCAATGATGAAATCCGTGTGGATGAAGTGGTTGAAGCCATCATCGATCCTAATGAAGTCTTGTTGAACGAATTAGGCCTGGGTCATTTGGAAAATGCCAAACCTGATGACGAAGAAGGAGAAGCCGATAGCGATGATGAAGATGGCGACGAGGAAGATGAAGACGACTCCGGCGGCGACTCTGAAGCCATATCCGCCGCCCATTTGGCCGAACTGAAACAAAAAGTTTTGGAACACTTCGCCTTTATCGAGAGCGAATACGGCAAAATGATTAAACAGTTGGAAAAACACGGCAGCCAACACGCCAACTACCTTAAACACCGCGATGCCATTGCCAACAAACTGTTAGAAGTCCGTTTTGCCACACGTCAAATCGAAAATTTGAGCAGCAACCTGCGCAGCCGCGTTGAAAACATCCGCAAACTCGAACGCGAAATCCGCGACATCTGTATCGACCGCGTCCGCATGGAGCGCGACTACTTCATCAAAAACTTCCTGCCAGCCATTACCGATTTGGAATGGGTAGAAGAAGAAGTAGCCAAAGGCCGTGTATGGGCAAACGCATTGGATCGTTTCCGCCACGCCATCCTCGAAAAACAAACCGAGCTGGCAAATATGGAAGCTGAAACCCGCATTTCCATCGAAGAGTTGAAAGAGATCAACAAAAACATGGTGTTGAGCGAAAAAGAAACCTCAGCCGCCAAACAGGAAATGATTCAGGCCAACTTGCGTTTGGTTATTTCCATTGCTAAAAAATACACCAACCGCGGCTTGCAGTTCCTGGATTTGATTCAAGAAGGCAATATCGGTCTGATGAAAGCGGTAGACAAATTCGAATACCGCCGCGGCTACAAGTTCTCGACTTACGCCACATGGTGGATCCGTCAAGCGATTACGCGTTCCATCGCCGACCAAGCACGTACCATCCGTATTCCGGTTCACATGATTGAAACCATCAACAAAATGAACCGTATCTCGCGCCAATACCTGCAAGAAACCGGTGAAGAGCCTGATTCCGCCAAACTGGCCGAACTGATGGAAATGCCGGAAGACAAAATCCGCAAAATCATGAAAATCGCCAAAGAGCCGATTTCCATGGAAACACCGATTGGCGATGACGACGATTCGCACTTGGGCGACTTCATCGAGGATGCCAACAACGTTGCGCCGGCAGAAGCTGCAATGTACACCAGCCTGCACGAAGTAACCAAAGAAATCCTCGAAAGCCTGACGCCGCGCGAAGCCAAAGTTTTGCGTATGCGTTTCGGTATCGATATGAATACCGACCACACTTTGGAAGAAGTCGGCAAACAATTTGACGTAACCCGTGAACGTATCCGTCAAATCGAAGCCAAAGCACTGCGCAAGCTGCGCCACCCAACCCGTAGCGACCGCCTCCGCAGCTTCCTCGACAGCGAAGAAAACAAATCATAAAAGCAAACCGCAGGTTAAAAAGCCTGCGGTTTTTTTTGAAATACGAAGGCCGTCTGAAAACCAAATCTCAAAAGATTTAATCGTTTCAGACGGCCTTAAATTTATTTTGATAACTTATTCAGCCTCAGTGGTTTTCTTTTTCGGACGGCGTCGACGACGTTTGGGTTTGTCGTCAGTTGAGCCACTTTGTTTCTGACGTTTGTACTCATTGGCCGCAGTCATTTGCTGGCGTGCTTCCTCATCGGCATGTTGGAAAGTTGTCCACCAAGAAGCCATCTCTTTATCAACCTCGCCAACCTCGCTACGCAAAATCAGGAAATCATAAGCAGCTCGGAAACGGGCTTGTGATAGCAGACGATATGGGCGTGCGCCGCGCATATTGTCGAATTGCGGCTGAAATTGCCAAATTTCACGCATGGTTGCAGAAAATCGTTGCGGTACGCCCCAACCTTTCTCTACCGTATCGCGCATGGTGTTCATCGCATCCATCAACGCAGGGACAGGTTTTTGACCATGGCTTTGATTGCGTTGCCAAATGGCGTTTAGTGTCGGCCACAATACCGCCGCCAATACAAAACCGACGGAAACGGACTTATCCGCACGAAGGCGCTCATCGGTATTTTTCAAGGCCAACATAATCATACGTTTGTCGGCTGCTTCAGCCGTTTTCAAGGCATCTAAAAGCGGATGGATGCCTTCGGGAATACCTAACTCGTTTAGCCGCTTCAAACAGGCACGGGAATAACCGGAAAACAGGATTTTCAGAATTTCATCAAATAGACGGGCCACCGGCTCATTTTTCAGACGGCCTGCATATTCGGCAATCGGCAAAGCAGTTTGCTCTTCCACTTCAAAACCCAATTTGCCAGACAAACGGACGGCACGAAGAATACGGACAGGATCTTCCTGATAGCGTTCGGCAGGATCGCCTATCATCACCAATTTTTTATCGGCAACATCAGCCACGCCCTGATGGAAGTCCAAAATCTCCTCTTTAATCGGGTCGTAATACAGCGCATTGCAAGTAAAATCGCGACGCATGGCATCTTCTTCAATGCTGCCGTAAGTATTGTCCTTCATAATGCGGCCTTGCGCATTTTGCTGAACCTTATCGCCACCGCGGAACGTCGTCACTTCAATGGTTTCAGGGCCAATCATCACATGAACGATTTGGAAGCGGCGGCCGATAATGCGGCTGCGGCGGAATATTTTACGGATTTGCTCCGGTGTGGCATCGGTTGCAATATCAAAATCTTTGGGCTCGACCCCAAGCAACAAATCCCGAACAGCACCGCCCACAACATAAGCCTGAAAACCAGCTTCATGCAGGCGTTTGGCAATTTTCTCCGCGGCAAAGCTCAACATATCCGCGCGGATACCGTGTTGCTCAAGCGGGATAATTTCCTTTTCGGGCAACGATTTGACGTGTTTTTTAGGCAACACTTTATGCAGCCATTTTTTTAACATAAGCAGCTCTTTTCACAATAAAAAAGGCCGTCTGAAACTTGTCTGGCTTAAGCCTTTGCACAATATCCTGCCGTAGATAAAGACAAAACATTGAGCAAAGGCTTCAGACGACCTAAAAAAGACGTGCCATTATACCTTATGGAAGTTCGATTAATTAGCGTATTGGCAAAAAATATCGGCTATAATGTCGGTCTGACAACGATTCAGGCAGAACATCATGTACCACTACAAATCCGAAGCTACCCAATTCCTCGACAAACTCATGGAAGACAATCCCGAAATGGAAGCGCAACGCCTCGAAAATCGCCATTTGCTGTGGGATGTTACCCTCAATCCGACTGAACAGGCTGAATTTGAAGCGGCCAAAGTCAACAAAAAACCCTACACCTACTATCAAGACTAATCCCGTATCGGCATGACGACCAACACACACAATACCGATCCGGCATTACAACATTACCTCAACAGCATCGGTCAATCCGAACATCCCGTTTTGACCGCATTGCGCGAGCATACCCAATCACATCGTCTGGGAAAGATGGCCATCGCCCAAGAGCAGGCGGCCATGTTGGTGTGGTTGGCTAAATTATTGAATGCTAAAAAATATTTGGAAGTTGGCGTCTTTACCGGTTACAGCAGCACCTCCGTGGCGCTTGCCCTCCCCGAAGACGGCAAAATCACGGCTTGCGACATTAATGTAACCTTTACCGATATTGCCCGAGAAACATGGCAGGCAGCAGGCATAGCGCATAAAATCTCACTCCATCTGCAACCAGCTTTGCTGACTTTGGACGATTTGATTGCGCAAGGCGGATCGGAAAGCTATGACTTGGCGCTTATCGATGCCGACAAACCGCCTACGCCAAAATATTTTGAACGCTGTTTGCAACTGGTACGGAGTGGCGGCGTGATTGCCATCGACAATATCTTGTTGGGCGGGCGCGTCATGAATGAAGCTGCCGAAAACGATCCGCCCAGCTTGGATATCCTGCGCCATTTCAACCAAAATTTGCCGCACGATACACGCATTATTCCCATTACCCTGCCTATCGGCGACGGTTTGACACTGCTACTAAAAAAATAAAACAACACAATCCGATGAAAACATTATCACATTCCCTGTTTCTTTTGCCGCTAACTCTATTGGCTACGTCATGCGCCGTTTCCCATCCTCCCCAACCTGCCGACAATCCAAACTTTGTCCTGCCGGATATTCCGCGTGAACCTTTGCATGAAAAAAATATTCCTTATCCGCGTTTGGACGAACAAACCCAGATTGACCACTTGGGCATACAAATCGCCCGACTGGAACGCACGGTTGAAGAATTAAATCAACGCTTGCAAACACTGGAACAACAACGAAACATCAAACGTCCGACTACTTCGGCTTCCAAACCCAAAGCCCAGCGATTGGACGACCGCAAGCTGAAAATGAACTATTTGGCCAATGGCGGCGGCGTGCCGTCTGAAACAGACTCAGCCGCACAAAACGAACTGCGCCTTTATAATCAGGCACAAAAATACTATCAGCGTAACAACTTCTCTGCTGCAGTGGCCATTCTAAAAGAAGCTGATGGCGGCAACGGCAGCGAAATTGCCCGCCGCAATATGTATTTGCTCCTGCAAAGCCAACAGCGTCTAGGCAACTGCGAATCCGTTATCGAAATCGGCAACCGCTATGCGAATCGATTCCGCAACAGCCCGCAAGCCCCTGACGCCATGTACAGTATCGGCCAGTGCCAATACAAACTGCAACAAAAAGACATCGCCCGCAGCACATGGCGCAAACTGATACAAAGCTTCCCAAACAGCGAGGCGGCAAAACGCGCTTCCATCAGTCTTAAACAAAGATAAACGTTCAGACGGCCTTGTCATCCCCAAGGCCGTCTGAATATTTTTTTACCCTTAATCCATTCAAGCAAAAGGAACTCCTCATGATCCAAGTCGGCATTATTATGGGCAGCAACAGCGATTGGCCGGTGATGCAGCAGGCAGCACAATTTCTCAAAGAATTCGGCGTTGAATACGAAGCGCGTGTCGTCTCTGCACACCGTACACCTGATTTGATGTTTGAATACGCCGAAACCGCCCGCGAACGCGGCATCAAAGCCATCATTGCCGGCGCAGGCGGCGCAGCGCATTTGCCGGGTATGGTCGCTGCCAAAACCACGGTTCCCGTCTTGGGCGTTCCCGTTCCCAGCAAATATCTGCGTGGAGAAGACTCCCTGCTTTCGATTGTGCAAATGCCTAAAGGTGTTCCTGTTGCTACATTTGCCATTGGCGAAGCCGGTGCGGCCAATGCAGCGCTGTTTGCCATTTCACTTTTAGCCAACGAAAATCCTGAATTAGCTGAAAAACTGGCGGCTTTCCGTGCCAAACAAGAACAAACCGTTCTCTCCATGGAATTGCCTGAAGCATAACTAACAAAGGCCGTCTGAAAGTTGTAAAGAGAAAATTTGATTTCGTTTTATGATTGTTCAGACGGCCTTTTTTCTTTTATCAAATTCAATTAATGCCATGAAAACCCTAGCATTCGTCCTACTCTCCATCCCGCTTTGTGCCTGCCAAAGTCCAAGCACTCCCGCTCAATCAACTGCCACCTCATCTCAACAGCAAGCCCAAGATACAACCGGCAATCTGATTATCTTCTATGATGCCCAAATCGGTTCTGCGCCATTGCTAAAAGCAGTGAAAATCTCCGGTGCAACTTTGGTTTACGAATACAAAAACCTGCACGGTATTGCTATCCGTCCATCTTCCAAGACCAATATTGAAGATGCCATTGCCTATTTCAAAAAGGTAAACGGCGTATTGTCCGTCGAACAAGATAGGCTGCTGAAACTTCAATAAACAAACTATTTTTAACCAAATAAAAAAGGCCGTCTGAAATGTATCACTACGATTTCAGACGGCCTTTACTTTTTCATTCAATAAATTAAATCATGCCGCTGCCTTGTGCTTTAGGCTTAGCTTGACCGAATTCCAGTTTACTCAAGGCAGAGAGGTAGGCTTTGGCAGTTGCCACCAACACGTCGGTATCTGCGCCTTGACCGTTGACCACACGATCGCCACGTTGCAGGCGGACTGAAGTTTCGCCTTGGCTTTCGGTACCTTGCGTCACCGCGTTAACAGAGTAAATCTGCAAGGTTGCGCCACTTTGTGCTACGCTTTCAATGGCTTTGAAGATGGCATCAACAGGGCCTGAGCCGCTAGCGGAAGCGTGTTTTTCTTCACCGCGAATACTGAACACAATATCGGCGCACGGTTCTTCGCCGGTTTCAGTGCTGATTTTTTGGGAAATGAATTTGTAGCTTTCGGTATTCATATTGCCCATTTCGTCAGACACCAGCGCGTGCAGGTCTTCATCGAAGATTTCGCGTTTTTTGTCGGCAAGTTCTTTAAAGCGGGCAAAAGCAGCATTCAGCGCCTCTTCGCTTTCTAATTCGATACCCAAATCCGCCAGCTTGGTTTTGAAGGCGTTGCGACCGGACAATTTGCCCAAGGTCAGGCGGTTGGTTGACCAGCCGACCGATTCGGCAGTCATGATTTCATAGGTTTCGGGGTGTTTCAACACGCCGTCCTGATGAATGCCTGATTCATGTGCAAAGGCGTTTGCGCCGACCACCGCCTTGTTGGGCTGAATCGGATAGCCGGTAATGGTGGACACCAGTTTGGATACCGGCACGATTTGCGTGGTGTCGATGCCGGTTTCCAAGCCGAACAAATCATGACGCACTTTCAACGCCATCACGATTTCTTCAAGGCTGGCATTGCCCGCGCGTTCGCCCAAGCCGTTGATGGTGCATTCCACCTGACGCACACCTGCCTGAACAGCAGCCAGCGAGTTGGCAACCGCCATACCCAAGTCGTTGTGGCAGTGGGTCGACCAGACTACTTTGTCGCCGTTGGGCACGCTTTTAATGATGTTGCTGATACGTTCGTACCACACGGAAGGGATGGAGTAGCCGACAGTATCGGGAATATTGATGGTGGTTGCACCCGCTTCGATAACCGCCGTAAAGATTTTGGCGAGAAAGTCCAAATCCGAACGAACCGCATCTTCAGCGGAAAATTCCACATCGTCGGTGTATTCTTTGGCGATTTTCACCGCTTTGACCGCCGCATCAATCACCTGCTGCGGCTTCATTTTCAGTTTGTGCTCCATGTGGATGGGGCTGGTAGCGATAAAAGTATGGATGCGTTTTTTCGGAGCGGGGGAAACGGCTTCGCCTGCCTTACGCACATCGTTTTCAACGGCACGCGCCAACGAGCAGACTGTGGATTTGGTGATGATTTTGGCAATCGCATTGACCGATTCGAAATCGCCCGGGCTGGCGGCGGCAAAACCCGCCTCAATCACGTCCACGCCCATTTTCTCCAACTGGCGGGCAATGCGGATTTTCTCTTCTTTGGTCATGGATGCACCGGGCGACTGCTCGCCGTCGCGCATGGTGGTGTCGAAAATAATTACGCGGTTGGTCTGTGTCATTTCTGTTCTCTCCAGAGATTCGTTTTTTTGTAAAAAAGCATTCAAATCCAGCGGTCTGCCTTGCGCTTCCGCCAGCGCCGTCAGCTTTTGCAGTTGCACCAAGGGCAGCGACCCGCGCGTGCGCCATTTATAGATGGCGGCAGTCGTCGCGGCATTTTCGGGATCGTGCTGTTTCAACGCTTCGGCAAGTGCATTCACGCCGCCGAAATAAGCAACTAAGCGGTCAATGTCTAATTGCATGATGTTCCTTGTCCAAACTTTATCGAAATTATGGTTTGCTTTGGAAGGGAATTATACGCACTTTAGACAAAACGACAATCTATTTTTATCAAAATATTGGTATAAATTTTAAAACTTGAGAAATTTTTATACATTTTGTCTAATCTAAACTATTAAAAGCTCCTCTCAAACCGAACACATCCTAAATATAGTAAACTAATCCCCTATTTCTCCGATTTGCAACACATTATGCCCCATACCATCCCTACCAACCGCTCCGACATCGACTGGCGCAACGAAAGTACACAAAAGCCACCCAAGCA
>NZ_CATNVN010000063.1:0-9885 GCF_951230505.1 uncultured Neisseria sp. | reverse complement strand
GTATGATAGGAATCTTGGATTTCGTTTCATACTGGTTCAGACGGCCTTTTTAGTTGTTTGGTATTTGTTGTTTTTATTGGCGTAATTTAACTTTTAATTGTAAATCACTCTTAATTGCATTGAAAACTCTGTTAAGTTTATTTAAAATCTCGAATAATTTTTATTTTGATTTTTAACAAACAAAGTTAAAGAGAAACGATGCAATGAAAACATTCACACTCGCCATTTTGCCTTTGGCGTTAATTAGTGCATTCTCACACGCAGCTGAAGAGAAAGCAGTTGAGCAGGCTGAAGTCGATACCGTTTACGTTACTGCCGAGAAGCAGTTGCAGCAATCGCTCGGCGTATCGCGTATTTCGAAAGACGACATTGACAAGCGTCCGGCCGTCAACGATATTTCCGAATTTGTCCGCACCATGCCGGGCGTCAACCTGACCGGCAATACAGCGACGGGTCAGCGTGGCAACAAACGCCAAATCGACTTGCGCGGTATGGGCCCTGAAAACACATTGATTCTGATTGACGGCAAGCCTGTGAACTCGCGCCAATCCGAGCGTATCAGTATGCGCGGCGAACGCAATACGCGCGGCGACAGCAACTGGGTGCCGGTTGAAGAAATTGAATCCATCACCGTTTTGCGCGGTCCGGCGGCAACGCGTTATGGCTCGGGTGCGATGGGCGGCGTGGTCAATATCGTCACCAAAAAAGTGTCTAAAGAATTTAAAGGCCAAGTCAATCTTTACGCCAATCAGCCGCAAGACAGCAAAGAGGGTGCAACCCGCCGTATCGGCTTTAATTTGAGCGGCCCGATTATCCAAGATACTTTGGGCTTCCGCATTTACGGCAATTTGAATAAAACGGATGCAGATGCTGCTGATATTAATGCCGGACACGGTAATGACAGTGCGGCCGGTGTAGAAGGCGTACGCAATAAAGACATTGCCGGCCGTCTACAATGGAAAATCAGCCCAGCGCAAACGCTGATTTTGGACAGCAGTTACAGCCGTCAGGGCAATATCTACAACGGCGATACACAAAATAGCAATCCGCGTTCTGCTTTGGTTAATTCTTTGGCCGACAGCAAAGCCGAAACTGCCCGCTTATACCGTTCCGCTTATTCTTTAACGCATGACGGCGCATGGGAATGGGGCGATACCAAAAACGTGATCAGTTATGAGCGTACAGTCAACAGTCATTTGCCTGAAGGTTTGGCCGGCGGTCCGGAAGGCAGCTATACAGGCTTGGATTTTGTTCAAAGCCGTCTGAAAAACCTGCGCTTTAGCAGCGAAGCGAATATTCCGTTTAAACTTGGTGTTGATAATGTGTTGACGGTCGGTGCGGAATTTACTGACAGTAAGTTGGACGATCCTGCTTCCAATAGTCAGGGATTTAAAGACCAAGGTAAAACCGATGCGTTTAACGGTATCTCCGCAACGCGCGGCGGCAAGGCTTCGCAACGTAACTGGGCAGCCTACGTTGAAGACAATATTTCATTGACCGACAAAACCCATTTGATTCCAGCCATCCGCTTCGACCACAACAGCGACAGCGGCAGCAACTGGAGTCCAGCTTTGAACTTCTCGCATCAAATCGGCGAAAACTGGTTGGTCAAAGGCGGTGTTGCCCGTGCGTACAAAGCGCCAAATTTGTATCAAACCAATCCTGACTTTATCCTGTACACACGCGGTCAGGGTTGTCCGCTTAATGCGCCGAACAGTGTCCGCTGCTACTACATGGGCAACAGCAATTTGAAACCTGAAACCAGCATCAATAAAGAGATTGGTCTTGAGTTCAACAAAAACGGCTGGCAGGCTTCCGCGACTTATTTCCATAATGCGTACCGCAATAAAATCGTGATTGGCGACCAGCTTATTGCCACCAGCAATATCGGCAACTGGCTCCTGCAATGGGAAAATACGCCGAAAGCGACTATTTCGGGTATCGAAGGCAACTTGGTGATTCCGTTGCATGACACACTCAAGTGGAGCAACAATTTCACTTACATGCACAAATCCGAAGATTATCAAGGCAATCCATTGTCTTTGGTGCCTAAACACACCATCAACAGCACACTGTCTTGGACACCGAACGAACGCTTCGATGCCAATCTGACCTTTACCCACTACGGCCGCACTAAACCGCGTGGCGTGGCGATCAATAGACTGGAGCAAAACGGCAATCCTCGTGCAGGCGTAGCAGCGTTGTCTTCCGAACACAGCCAAACCCAAGTCGGCTCTTACGGCATTTGGGGCATCAATGCCGGCTATAACTGGAACAAACGCGTGGCCGTCCGTGGTGGTATCAGCAATCTGTTTGACAAAAAACTGTACCGTACAACTGCCGGCGCACAAACTTATAACGAGCATGGCCGTGCCTTCTACGGCAGTTTGAAAGTATCGTTTTAAGTAGAAGCGTATTAAATCAGGCCGTCTGAAACGGTGTGAAATGAAATCTGAGATTTCTGACACATGGTTTCAGACGGCCTTTTGATTTTTAAATTTAGAAGCATTTGTTGTTACGGAATTTACCTCACTATTTTAAAAAAGTAAAAGGGCGACATTCGCCGCCCTGAGAATGCAAACTGCTTATTCGACCCAAGTCACCATTTCATCAATCGGTTTGCGTGATTTTTTAGTGATTTCTTTGGCGCGATAGCCGAATGTTGCCGCTACGGATACGCCCCATTCGTTGGTATTAAACAGACCTTCTGCTGCCAATACTTCGTTCATTTTATCGTAGTTGAAGCCTTCGATTGGGCAGGAATCGATGCCGATGGCTGCTGCGCCTGTGAGCATATTCGCCAAAGCAATATAGGTCTGCTTGCCGCTCCAGTCAAAGAGTGCGCGTTGGTCGTCGGCAATTTTAATGTCGGTTTCTTGGAAGCTTTTGTATCTTGCCAACGCTTTTTCCAGTTGCTCTCCTTTCAGGCCCCTGCGTTCGGCAACACTGCGGAAGAACGGGGTATCGTAACGGGCATTTTTCTTGGCAAGGATAATCACCAGATGGCTGCAGTCGTCCAGCTGGGATTGCATCCCCCAGCTGAAAGGCTTGATTTTCTCACGCAGGGCTTTGTTTTGAATCACCAAGAATTTCCATGGCTCGGAGCCGACAGAGCTGGGCGAGAGGCGGGCAAATTCTAAAATCGCTGCAAAATCTTCTTGGCTGATTTTTTTGTTGGGATCGTAATAACGGGTGGAGCAGCGATTTTCGAATACTTGCAGCATTTGTTCGCGTGTAATTTGATTCATCTGGTTTTCCTAATAAATGAAGATGTTATTCCAATATCCGGTTCCTTTTGAGGCATCATTACCGGCATAACCTTAATGAGGAAACAGGCTGGGGCAACACCATGTTAAATCAAACCTGACGGTCAGGCTATCTTTTAATTCTGAATTTCGCAAAAAAATTCGATAAAAATCAATATAAATACGAAAAGGCTGTCTGAAACTTTAAACGTTTGAAGTTTCAGACGGCCTTTGATTTTACATTCTGATTACAGATGAGGATTAATCAGGTTTTCTGGGGAGAGGATGCGGTTGAGCTCTTCTTCGCTCAACAGACCGCGCTCCAATACGACTTCGCGCACGCCTTTGCCGGTTTGGGCGCAGATTTTGCCGACCAAGTCGCCATTGCGGTGGCCGATATATGGGTTCAGATAAGTGACCAAACCGATGGAGTTGAAGACGTAGTGTTCGCAGATTTCGCGGTTGACCGTAATGCCTTTGACGCATTTGTCGGACAGGTTGACCGCGGCATTGCCCAAGAGGGAAATGGTTTCAAACATACATTGGGCGATTACCGGCTCCATAACGTTCAGCTGCAACTGACCTGCTTCGGCTGCGAAAGTGATGGTCGTGTCGTTGCCGATGACTTTGAAGCAGACTTGGTTGACGACTTCGGGAATCACGGGATTGACTTTGGCAGGCATAATGGAAGAACCGGCCTGCAATTCAGGCAGGTTGATTTCTTTCAAACCGGCGCGCGGACCGGAAGAGAGCAGGCGCAAGTCGTTACAGATTTTGGACAGTTTGACGGCTGTGCGTTTCAATGCGCCGTGTACCATTACATATGCGCCGCAGTCGGAGGTCGCTTCGATCAGGTTTTCAGTCAGTTTGCAAGGCAGACCGCTGACTTCGGAAAGTTTCTCAACAACTAAAGCCGCATAGCCTTTAGGCGTATTCACGCCTGTACCGATGGCGGTTGCGCCGAGGTTGACTTCAAGCAGTAAGGAGCGGGTGCGGTCGAGGTTGAGGATTTCTTCTTCCAACAACACTTGGAAAGATTGAAACTCTTGACCGGCAGTCATCGGCACGGCATCTTGAAGCTGGGTGCGGCCCATTTTCAAAACATCTTTAAACTCTTCGGCTTTTGCGGCAAAAGAGTTTTTCAAGATGGCCAGTTTGTCGAGCAATTCGCCGATGCTGTAATACACGGCAAGGCGGAAGCCGGTAGGGTAGGCGTCGTTGGTGGATTGGCTGGCGTTGACATGGTCCATCGGATTGACGATGTCGTAGTGGCCTTTTTCGTGACCCAAGACTTCCAATGCGAGGTTGGCAATGACTTCGTTGGTATTCATGTTGACCGAAGTACCGGCGCCACCTTGATAAACATCGGATGGGAATTGGTCGAGGCAGCGGCCTTTGACCAATACTTCATCGCAGGCTTTTTCGATGGCGGCCGCGATTTCCGGCTTGATGGCACCCAATGCGCCGTTGGCTTGCGCGGTGGCTTTTTTAACCATGACCATGCTGCGGACAAATTGCGGTACGTCGGAAATTTTTTGCGTGGAAATTTTAAAGTTTTCAATGGCGCGCAAAGTATGGATGCCCCAATATACTTCAGCAGGGATCTCGCGGTCGCCCAGTAAATCGTGTTCGATTCGTACAGTCATTTCTCTTACCTTCTCGTATAGTTGTGTTGGTGTGCATTATGCGTTTGGAACATTAGCCCAGTTCGGCAAGATTGTCCAGTTAATAAGGCTTAATCGTCAGGATGAAAGCGCGCCGCTTCACGCTCTTTTGCAGCTGTCTCTTTATCTTTCAGCTTCGCACCCAAGCCCAACATTTTTTCATATTCGGATTGCGGCGTGCCATCCTCTTCCATGCCGAATGCGCTGGCATTGACCCAAAGGGAAAGCAGGGAAACGATGAAGGCGAAAAAACCAACGATATACCAAAACATTTTTTCTTCCTTGTGTATCTGCGTGTGCAGATTGTTGTGGTTTGTAAAGATATGAATGTAGCACAAACGCGGTTGGGTTTAAATTCTTCTCCCGCATCCTTTCATTGATTTACCTGTAAGTGTTTAGAAAGGAAAAGGCCGTCTGAAAAGTAAGACTTTTCAGACGGCCTTGGGGGCTTTGTCGGGAAGATTAGCCGCCGCATGCGCCGCAGCAACCGCCTTCGCCATGACCGCCGCGTTTTTCTTCGTTGTTGATAACGGGCAGCTCGGTTTCTTCGGTTTGCTCTTTTTTATCTTCAGGCAAATCGTTTACTTTGATTTTGTTTTCTTCGGACATGGTACATCCTTTCAATGGATTGAGGAGTGGAAAGATTCATAAAGATAGCATCTTTAAGCCGATAAACCAAGCAGCACAAAACTGCCTTGTGATAATGCCATGACTTGGAACAATAAATTTGCTTGTAAAAACGTTAAGGCTGTCTGAAAAATCCAAAGAGGAATATTGGTTTTATGGTTTGAAATGGCAGCAGAAAGATTTAAGAATACTTGATTTGAAGGGATAAACTGACATTGATTTCAAAAAACAATACAATGTTATCATCATCTGGAAAACGCCAATTTATCGGAGCATATATGTATTCACACCACAGCGAACGCCATTTCAGCGACCGCAACAACTGGCTTCGGGCAAGCGTGTTGGGTGCCAATGACGGCCTGATTTCTACTGCCTCGCTGTTGACGGGTGTAGCCGCTGCCGCGCCTGATTTCCAAACCCTGCTGTTGACGGGCGTTTCGGCGCTTATCGGGGGCGCGGTGTCAATGGCGGCGGGGGAGTACGTTTCCGTGTCTAGCCAATCGGATACGGAAAAAGCCGATTTGCACAAAGAATGCTACGAATTGGCAAATAATCCTGATGCGGAGTTGGAAGAGCTGACGGAAATTTACCGCCGCCGCGGTTTGACCGACCCGCTCGCTGTAGAGGTGGCCAAAGCCTTGATGGAACACGATGCACTCGCCGCTCATGCACGTGACGAAATCGGCATTACCGAAACCTCTGCCGCCCAACCCATGCAGGCCGCGCTGGCTTCTGCCGCTTCATTTTGTGCGGGCGCGATTTTGCCTTTACTGGTTGCATTGACAGCTTCTAGTGCCATTGTTCTGGCCTTGGCAGTTTCCACTTTGTGCGGACTGGCCGGACTAGGCTATGTCTCCGCCAAACTCGGTGGCGCGCCTGTTGTTCCCGCCGTTTTGCGCGTGTGCCTATGGGGCGTTGCGGCATTGGTAATAACCGGATTTATTGGAAAACTGGCCGGCGTGGCCGTCTGAATGTAAGGCCTTATATTCTTTTAAACCTGTATCCAGTAAAATTGAAAATCTATTTAATCGCTAAAGGCCGTCTGAAAATTTTTCAGACGGCCTATGGTGCTTGTATTTACTTATTACAAACTGTTTTTTGTCATGACCTATCCGATTCCCAAACCCCGTGAAAAATCCCGTTGGCTCAATCTGTCTCAAGGCTCGCTGCCCTTGGCTTTGGCGCGTTATCTGCCGCATAAGCAGCTTAAGGTTGTCTTGACCCAAGATGCGGAACAGGCGCTACGCCTTCAGACGGCCTGGTTGTTTTTCCGTCCGCACGATACGGCCGTGTTCCTGCCGGACTGGGAAACGCTGCCTTACGAGCGTTTTTCGCCGCATCAGGATTTGGTGTCGGAGCGCTTGTCGGCATTGTGGCAGATTAAAAGCGGCACGGCGGACGTATTGTTCGTACCGGTCGCCACGGCAATGCAGAAGCTGCCGCCCGTGCCGTTTCTGGCAGGGCGTACGTTTTGGCTGAAAACAGGGCAGACTTTGGATATAGGCCGTCTGAAAAGCGATTTGGTGGATGCAGGTTATAACCATGTGTCCCATGTTGTTGCGGCAGGCGAGTTCGCTGTGCGCGGCGGTATTGTCGATTTGTTCCCGATGGGCAGCGAGATGCCATATCGCATCGATTTGTTTGACGATGAAATCGACAGCATCAAAACCTTCGATACCGAAACGCAACGTACCATTTCTCCCGTTTCCGAAATCCGCCTGCTGCCGGCGCACGAGTTCCCCACCGACAGCGAGGCGCAAAAGATTTTCCGCAGCCGCTTCCGCGAGGAAGTCGATGGCAATCCGAACGAAGCGGCTGTGTACAAAGCCGTCAGCAACGGCCACTTCGGCGCGGGCGTGGAATATTACCTGCCGCTGTTTTTTGAAAATGAGCTGGAAACGCTGTTTGACTATATCGGCGAAGATGCGCTGTTTGTCTCTTTGGGCGATGTTCACGCCGAGGCAAACCGCTTTTGGAGCGACGTCAAATCGCGTTACGCCATGGCGCAGGGCGACGAGACCTATCCGCCTTTGCTTCCACAGCATTTGTATCTCTCTGCCGATGTATTCGCAGGCCGTCTGAAAAACTACGGACAGGTGTTGTCCGATGTTTCCGGCAAGGAACATACCCTGCCCGACCTTGCCGTCAACCGCCAAGCAGATGAACCGTTGCAGGCATTGAAAGATTTTCAGACGGCCTTTGACGGACGGATTTTGCTGTGCGCCGAAAGTTTGGGACGGCGCGAAACCATGCTCGGTTTCTTGCAGCAAAACGGCTTAAAAGCCAAAAGCGTGTCCGACTGGCAGGGCTTTTTGTCGGCGCATGAGCCGCTGATGATTACAGTGGCGCCGTTAGCTTACGGGTTTAAATTAGAAGATCAAAACATCGCGGTCATTACCGAATCCGATCTTTATCAATATGTTGCCCGCTCGCGCAAACACCATCGTAAGAAACACGCTGCTGTTTCAGACGGCCTGTTGCGCGACCTTGCCGAAATCAATATCGGCGACCCTGTTGTACACGAAGAACACGGCATCGGCCGATATATGGGCTTGGTCACAATGGACTTGGGCGACGAAACCAATGAAATGATGTTGCTCGAATACGCGGGCGAAGCGCAGCTTTATGTGCCTGTTTCGCAACTGCATTTAATCAGCCGCTACTCCGGTCAGGCGCATGAAAACGTCGCCCTGCACAAGCTCGGCAGCGGCGCGTGGAACAAGGCGAAACGGAAAGCTGCAGAAAAAGCGCGCGACACCGCCGCCGAGTTGCTTAACCTCTACGCCCAACGCGCCGCCCAATCGGGACACAAGTTTGAAATTAACGAGATGGACTATCAGGCGTTTGCCGATGGTTTCGGCTATGAAGAAACCGAAGATCAAGCCGCCGCCATTGCCGCCGTGATTAAAGATTTGACGCAGGCGAAGCCGATGGACCGCCTTGTGTGCGGCGATGTCGGTTTCGGCAAAACCGAAGTCGCCCTGCGCGCCGCGTTTGTGGCGGTGATGGGCGGCAAACAGGTCGCCGTACTCGCCCCGACCACGCTTCTGGTCGAGCAGCACGCGCAAAACTTCGCCGACCGCTTCGCCGATTTCCCCGTAAAAGTCGCCAGCCTTTCGCGTTTCAACAATAGCAAAGCCACCAAAGCCGCGCTGGAAGGCATGGCGGACGGCACGGTCGACATCGTTATCGGCACGCACAAATTGGTGCAGGACGACATCAAATTCAAAAACTTAGGTTTAGTGATTATCGATGAAGAACACCGCTTCGGCGTGCGCCAAAAAGAGCAGCTCAAACGCCTGCGCGCAAATGTCGACATCCTCACCATGACCGCCACGCCGATTCCGCGCACCCTCAGCATGGCGCTCGAAGGCCTGCGCGACTTCTCGTTGATTACCACCGCCCCGAGCCGCCGCCTTGCCGTGAAAACCTTTGTCAAACCCTTCAGCGAAGGCAGCGTGCGCGAAGCCGTATTGCGCGAACTCAAACGCGGCGGGCAAGTGTTTTTCCTGCACAATGAAGTGGATACGATTGAGAATATGCGCGAGCGGCTAGAAACCCTATTGCCCGAAGCCCGCATCGGCGTGGCGCACGGACAACTGCGCGAGCGCGAGCTGGAACAAGTCATGCGCGACTTTTTACAGCAACGATTTAACGTGTTGCTCTGTTCCACCATCATCGAAACCGGCATCGACATCCCCAACGCCAACACCATCATCATCAATCGCGCCGACAAATTCGGGCTGGCGCAACTGCACCAGCTTCGCGGGCGCGTCGGCCGCAGCCACCACCAAGCCTACGCCTACCTGCTCACGCCCGAATACATCACCAAAGACGCAGAAAAACGCCTTGACGCCATCGCGGCGGCAGACGAACTCGGCGCAGGTTTCACCCTCGCCATGCAGGATTTGGAAATCCGCGGCGCAGGCGAAATCCTTGGCGAAGGACAATCCGGCGAAATGATACAGGTCGGCTTCACGCTCTACACTGAAATGCTCAAACAAGCCGTGCGCGACCTCAAAAAAGGCCGCGAACCCGACCTTGACGCGCCATTGGGCATTACCACCGAAATCAAACTGCATAGCCCGGCATTACTGCCTGAAGACTACTGCCCCGACATTCATGAGCGCCTCGTCCTCTACAAACGCCTCGCCGTCTGCGAAACCATGCAGCAAATCAACGCCATACATGAAGAGCTGGTCGACCGCTTCGGCCTGCCCGAACAACCCGTCAAAACCCTCATCGAAAGCCACCACTTACGACTTGCGGCAAAAGAATTGGGCATAGATGCCATCGATGCGACCAGCGAAGCGGTAACGGTAACCTTTGGCAAAAACAACAATGTTGAT
>NZ_CATNVN010000062.1:0-10237 GCF_951230505.1 uncultured Neisseria sp. | reverse complement strand
CGCACTGACTGCGGACAATTCCGGTAATTTCTCACGGGCCAAAGTCAGCACTTCACGACCGCCGTAGAGTCGGGGCAACAGTGAAAACGCTTTTGCCCACATGCCGTCGAGTTTCCACTCTTTGACCAACTGGCTGACAGCCTCAGCATCTTTATCCTGCATCGATGAAAGCAGGATTGCCGATTGCTGCTCATCTAAATGAGCGGCATTTGCTAAAGCACGGAATACGCCGATATGGCCCAACGAAAGCAAAACTTCGCCCATGTCGGCAATCTTCATGCTTTTCAGCATCAAATCAATCAATTCGATATCCGCTTCAATGCCTTCCAAGCCGTACATTTCCGCACCCGCCTGCAAAGGCTCGCGCATATTGAGCAATCCATCAGGACGCGCATGAAGCACCGAACCGGCATAGCATAAACGGTTGATGCCTTGGTTGGCAGAAAGCAAGTGGGCATCAATACGCGCAACCTGCGGCGTTATATCCGCGCGGATACCGAGCTGGCGGCCGCTAAGCTGATCGACGACCAAAATAGTTTTCAAAGACAAACCGGCATCGATATGTGTCAATAAGGAATGGCTGTATTCCATCAATGGCGGTTGCACCAATTCATAACCATGCACGCGGAACAAAGCCAACAGCTGCTCACGGGCGCTTTCCAGTTGTCGGGCATTGGTCGGTAACACGTCGGCAACGTGTTCAGGAAGCTGCCAAGACTTCATGAGAATCTACCTCTGTTTTTTTTGTAAACATAAAGGGCTGATTAAATTTAAAACCAAATCAGCCTGACGACTGAAATTTTCCTGAATGCGTCAACGGCAAATCCGATGCGGCTTCAACAAAACTGATTTTAAATTTAAACAGCCCCTAAGTAACGGCTTCAAACCGTCGAGTTATTAAAATCAGACTTTACCATATTAAAACGAATTTTGCACCCTGTTTACAGAGAGCGTAAAAAAACATTAAAAACAAAGGCCGTCTGAAAACCAAATGCATAGCTGCATCATTTTCAGACGGCCTTAATTCATGCCTGAACAACCCGACGCTTAGCGCCAGTAACGCCACCAAGGCATATCGTCAGATCGCCATTCGTGTTGCAAGAACGGGCTTTGCGGGAAGTTGGTTTCCAAAACGCGACGTGTATCAGCGGCCAGTTGTGGCTTGTCCAGTTTTTTATACGCCAATTCCATCATCGCCAAAGCTTCTTCGACGTAACGGGTATTTTGGTAACGGCTGACAATTTTTTGCGCACGGTTGGCCGCTGCGACATAAGCACCGCGTTTCATGTAATAACGCGCCACAGATATCTCGTTACCACCTAAAGCGTCCACCAGCTTGGCCATACGCTCGGTTGCATCGGCAGCGTATTTGCTGTTTGGATAACGTTGAACCAACTCGGCAAACGCCTGATAAGCATCGCGGTTGGCTTTCGGGTCGCGGTCGGACCAGTCTTGGGAAGCCAGCTTGTTCAAGAAAGACTGGTCTTCGTTAAACAGAACCAAACCTTTCAAGTACAGCGCGTAGTCCATATTCGGATGTTGCGGATGATGGCGTTGGAAGCGCGCAATGGCAGCCAAGGCTTTTTCCGGCTCATCGTCTTTATAATAGGCATACGCCGTATCCAACTGAGACTGCTGGGCATAGCGGCCGTTTGGAAAACGGGATTCTAAAATTTCGTATAACTTGACAGCTCGCGTATAATTGTTGCTGTTCAATTCGTCTTGCGCTTCGGCATAAAGCTTTTCCACACTCCAATCTTGAGTAATTTGGGCGTCTTTATCGATTGTGCCTTTATTTGCGCAGGCACTCAGTGCCAAACCTAAAGAAACTACTAAAAGAATTTTTTTCATGCAGAATACTTCCTTTGATAACGAAGCCGATTATAGCGATGATTTAGACTTTCCGTCATCCCCTGAAACAGAAAGTTGTGTTAATTTGACCGTTCCGCTCGAAATGGCGGGCGGAAGGCTGGATGCTGTATTGGCCAAACTCATGCCCGACTACTCGCGCAGCCGCCTGAGTTCGTGGATTAAAGAGGGTGCAGTCATTGTAAACGATAAGCCTGCTCAACCCAAAGATAAAATGATAGGCGGTGAATTGATTGCCGTTACGGTACGTCCGAGCGAAGAAAACCTTGCGTTCACACCTGAACCGATGGATTTGGACATTATTTATGAAGACGATACCGTCATCGTCATTAACAAACCGGCTGGATTGGTCGTCCATCCTGCCGCAGGCAACTGGAGCGGCACCCTGCTCAACGGCCTGTTGGCGCATTGTCCCGAATTAAGCCAAGTACCACGTGCGGGCATCGTACACCGTTTGGACAAAGAAACCAGCGGCCTGATGGTGGTCGCCAAGACCCTGCCGGCGCAAAACTCACTGGTTCAACAGCTTCAAGAGCGCACAGTCAAACGCATTTACCGCGCAGTCGCCAACGGCATTGTTCCTTTCGACGGCAAAATCGAAACCCAAATCGGCCGCGATCCGCACAACCGCCTGAAAATGGCAGTCGTCAAATTCGGCGGCAAACCTGCCATTACCCACGTCAAAGTGTTGGAACGTTACCTGGCGCACAGCTACATCGAATGCTCGCTCGAAACCGGCCGCACGCACCAAATCCGCGTTCATATGCGCGAAGCCAACCATCCGCTGGCCGCCGATCCTGTTTACGGCAACCTGCGCCATCCATGCAGCGATGCGGTTAAAGAAGCCATCAAAGCCCTCGGCGCGCGCCAAGCCCTGCATGCCTACCGCTTGAGCTTTGTACACCCAAAAACCGGCGAAACCGTTTCCTTTGAAGCGCCTATGCCTGACGATATGTACCACCTGCTCTCCGTCCTGCGTCTGGAAGCCGGTTTGGATTCGTCCCTAAGCAACGAGGAAGAATGGCAAGAGAAATTCGGCATGGACGATGATGATGATTGGAATGAAGACGACTACGATGTCGAAGTCGTTTATGTAAGGGATTAAACCCATAGTTTCAGACGGCCTAAAATATTATTTGAGGCCGTCTGAAATCAATCCGTTCCAATATTTCAGCGATTTAAAGATTATGAAAACCATCACAGATACCCTAAACCTCGCCCCGCAAGGCAAGAACTTTTTGACTGCCGACTGGCCTGCCCCTGCCAATGTTAAAACGCTTATTACCACGCGCAACGGCGGTGTCAGCGAAGGTGTGTACCGTAGCCTGAATGTCGGTTCGCACGTCGGCGACAATCTGGAAGCCGTGCTCCGCAACCGCGAAATCGTACAGGAACAAGTCGGCCTGCCCGTTGCCTACCTCAATCAAATCCACAGCACCATTGTTGTGAACGCAGCTGAAGCGTTAGGCAATACGCCCGACGCCGATGCCTCGGTTGATACGACGGGTACGGTCGCCTGCGCTTCAATGACTGCCGATTGCCTGCCTGTCTTGTTTTGCGACAAAGTAGGGACCGTTGTTGCGGCAGCTCATGCAGGTTGGCGCGGTTTGGCTGGCGGCGTTTTGCAAAACACCATTGCGGCAATGAATGTCGAGCCGCTGGAAATCATGGCCTATCTCGCGCCTGCCATCGGCCCTGATGCGTTTGAGGTGGGACAAGATGTATTTGATGCGTTTTGCACACCTATGCCGGAAGCTGTCGATGCGTTTGAAGACATCGGCGGCGGCAAATACCTTGCCGACATTTACGCTTTGGCGCGCATAATTCTGCACCGCGAAGGCGTGAACATGATTTATGGCGGTACCCATTGCACCGTCTTGGAACGCGATACTTTCTTCTCCTACCGCCGCGACGGGCAAACCGGCCGCATGGTCAGCCTGATTTGGTTGGAAAAATAAGATTTTCGCCATCAAAGACAAGGCCGTCTGAAATACTTTCCGTTTACAGTTTCAGACGGCCTAAACATTATTCGTTATAATCCGACGATACCGTAACCGGTTTCAACGAAGGAATATCCAATGAAAAAAATCCTATTGCCTGCACTCGCCCTCTTGCTTGCCTCTTGCGGTTTCCACCTGAAAGGCACTGGTGTGACTTCTCAGCCGCTGCCTTATCAGAACTGGCATGTAGAAGGCGGAGCCGTCATGCAAAAAGCGCTGGAAAATGCCTTACGCCGTGCCGACGGCCATCCGGTTAGCGAAGCCGAATCACAAATCACCCTGCGCGTTGTCGACTTTCAAAAACGCCGTGACATCTACACCATCACCCGCGCCGCCGCAATCAATGAATACCTGCTAGCCATGACTGTCAAAGCCCAAGCCTTCCGCAACGGCGAGCCGGTTGGCGAACCGATGGAAGTCAAGGTTCACCGCACCATGGACTACGCCGACAGCGAAGTTTTGGGCAAACAGGAAGAGGAAGAAACCATTTGGTCTGAAATGCGCATCGATGCTGCAGATCAAATCGTCCGCCGCCTGACTTTTCTGAAGGCGCAATAATGGCTGCCGCGCCCATTGAGAGCCTGCGCCCCGATACGCCGCTCAAACCGTTGTACATCATCCACGGCGAAGAGGATTTGTTGCGCATCGAGGCTTTGGATACGCTGCGCGCAGCCGCAAAAAAACAAGGTTATCTCAACCGCGAAGTCTATACCGCCGAAAACAATTTTGACTGGAACGAGCTGTTGCAAAGTGCCGGCAGCGCAGGTTTGTTTGCCGATTTGAAACTGCTGGAAATCCACATTCCCAACGGCAAACCCGGCAAAAACGGAGGGGATGCCCTGCAAACCTTCGCCGAACGCCTGCCCGAAGATACGGTTACGCTCATCCTACTGCCCAAGCTTGAAAAAGCGCAAATCCAGTCCAAATGGTTTTCCGCATTGGCAGGCAAAGGCATCGTCTTAGAAGCCAAAGCCGTTGCGCCACATGCTTTGCCGCAATGGATACAGGGCCGTCTTAAACAGCAGGGTTTGGATATCGAGCCTGAAGCACTCGCCCTTTTTGCCGAGCGCGTCGAAGGCAATCTTTTGGCCGCCCGTCAGGAAATCGAAAAACTCGCCCTGCTCCATCCTCAAGGCCATTTAATCAATATTGCCGACGCAGAAGCCGCAGTTGCTACCGTCGCCCGCTTCGACGTATTCCAACTGTCAGGCGCATGGATGAAAGGCGATGCCCTGCGCGTTTCCCGTTTGCTGGACGGTTTGGAAGAAGAAGGCGAAGAGCCGGTTTTGCTGTTGTGGGCGGTTGCCGAAGACATCCGCACCCTAATCCGCCTCACTGCCGCACTCAAGCAAGGCCAAAACATCCAAAGCCTGCGCAACAGCCTGCGCTTATGGGGCGACAAGCAGACCCTTGCACCGATGGCGGCCAAACGCATTTCCATCAACCGCCTGCTCGACGCGCTCAAAACCTGCGCCAAAATCGACCGCATCATCAAAGGCGCGGAAGAAGGCGATGCATGGACCGAGTTCAAACAACTCGTTACTTCGTTGGCCGCTTGAAACCGTTGCCTCGCGTCAAGAAACTTGCACGCAATACGCCCCAAAAACAGAAAATACTGTAAAATAGCGTAAACTTAAATTCAGGCCGTCTGAACCTCGCATTTCAGACGGCCTCTTCCAGCAAAAAACAAGGAAACACCAACCATATGGATAATAAAACCAAACTTCGCATCGGCGGTCTGGCCCTGCTGACCACTGCCGTATTAAGCCTCATCATCGTTCTGATCGTCGATTCATGGCCGCTGGCCATCCTGTTGTCCGTCATCATCGTAGCCGCTGCTGCAGGCGGTTTCGTTTGGACTTCACGCCGTCAGCAACGCCAATTCCTCGAGCGCCTGAAAAAATTCGACATCGATCCGGAAAAAGGCCGTATCAACGAAGCCAACCTGCGCCGCATGTACCACAGTGGCGGTCAACATCAAAAAGACGCAATTACCTTGGTTTGCCTGTCACAAAAATGTTCCGTTGACGAAGCGCACGCCATCTTCAAAAAACGTCCGACCCGTCAGGAAATGAACCAAATGGCTGCCCAACAGGCACGCGGTCAAAAACGTCCACATCGCTAATCCCGACAGTAACAGGCCGTCTGAACATCCCACTCCGTTTCAGACGGCCTGTTTTTATTTCCATCAAACCCATTTCCGTTTCCATCGCATTATGACCCGTCTTCCCACTGCCCCTCTCAAACGCCGCCTTGCCGCACTGGTTTACGAACTTCTGCTGACCGGCGCCGTGACCAGCATTGCTGCCCTTGCAGCCGGCATTGTCGCCATCTTTCTCAATCCCGTTTCCACGCGCCTGTCCATGCTGACAACCTGTCTGATTCTGTTCTACGCATGGTGGCTCTACTTCCGCGCCAACTGGCACAAAAAAGGCCAAACCCTCGCCATGCAGACATGGAAAATCGGCTTAGCCGATAAAAACGATACCCAGCCGCAACTGCCGCAACTGCGCCTGCGCTTTATTTGGGCTAGCATTTTTATTGTCTTCATTCCCCTATTTGCCTACGCCGGATTGCGTCATCTGCTCAATATACCGCCCAAAGGCGCATTCGGCGCCGCGCTTATTTGGCTCATCCTACCATGGGGCTTTGCCCTGTTCCATCCCGACCGCCAGTTCCTCTATGACTTCTTGGCCGGAACAAGGCTGGTGGATTTAAATCAGAAGAAAACAAACGAATAAAATTCGCAAGCATCTCAAGCTCTAAATAAAATAAAGGCCGTCTGAAACTCCAGATAAGTTTCAGACGGCCTTTAATCATAACATCAAGCAATGATTATTCTTGCCAACGTTTGAACACCAGCGAAGTATTGACGCCGCCAAAAGCAAAGTTATTGCTGACCACATAATCGGTTTGAATCTCACGTCCGCCCGTTTGGATGTAATCCACCTTGCCGCAACGCGGATCGATGTTTTCCAAATTGACGGTCGGCGCAAACCAGCCGTTGTTCATCATTTCAATGGTAAACCAGGCTTCCAATGCGCCGCACGCGCCGAGTGTATGGCCGAGATAGCTTTTTTGCGAACTCATCGGCACAAAACCAAACACTGCCTCAGTCGCCAATGTTTCGGCAATATCGCCTTTTTCGGTCGCCGTACCGTGGCCGCTGACATAGCCGACTTTATCAGGCGTAATACCGGCGTCTTTCAGCGCAAGCTCCATACATTTTTGCATAGTTTCTTTTTGCGGCTGGGTAACATGGCTGCCGTCGCTGTTGGCACCATAGCCGACGAGTTCGGCATAGATTTTCGCACCGCGCGCACGGGCGTGTTCCAATTCTTCCAATACGAAAATGCCTGCGCCTTCGCCGATGACCAAGCCGTCTCGAGCGTTGTCGTAAGGGCGCGGCGTCAGCTCAGGCTCGCCGTTACGGCGGCTGGCGGCATAAAGTGAATCGAAAACATAAACTTCGGACGGACAAAATTCTTCGCCGCCGCCGGCCAGCATCATATCAATCAGGCCGTATTTAATCGCTTCGTAGGCATAACCAATGCCTTGGCTGCCGGAAGAACACGCGCTCGAAGTCGGAATAATGCGGCCTTTCAAACCGAAGAAAATGCCGATATTGGCGGCAGTCGTATGCGGCATCATGCGCACATAAGTATTGGCGTTGAAATTGCGCGATGTGCCTGTTATCAAAAGTTCGCCCATATCGCCAATGTCTTTGGTGCTGCCGACAGACGAACCGCACGCCACGCCCATACGACCGTCTGTAATGCTTTCATCACCCAGCAAACCCGCATCCATCAAGGCTTGTTCCGCCGCATCGACACACAAATGCGACACGCGCCCCATGCTTCTAAGCTGCTTGCGCGTCCAGTGCTCTGGAGGGGAATAGCCTTCAATCGGCGCACCCAGTTGCGCTTCCAATTCAGGAAAGCGTCCACTCCAGTCCATGTGTTTGACTGCGTTTTTTTCGGCTTTAAAGGCCGTCTGAATACTTTGCCAATCACGGCCGAAAGCGGTAATACCGCCGATACCTGTTACAACGACTCTTCTGGTATTCAACACAAACCTCCATTCACAGCAATCACTTGGCGCGTAATGTACGCCGCTTTTTCATCCATTAAAAAGCGCACCGCATGCGCCACTTCCTCGGGCAATCCCATACGCGCAGCAGGGACGGCCTTTAAGATTTCTTCGACAGGCACGTTCTCATCGATAATATCGGTATCGATAAGGCCCGGTGCCACGCAGTTGACGGTAATTTTACGTTTTGCCAACTCAACCGCCAAGGCTTTTGCCGCGCCAATTAAGCCCGCCTTGGACGCGCTGTAATTGACCTGACCGCGGTTGCCCGTCAAACCGGACACCGACGCCATGCACACAATCCGTCCGGCTTTTCGGCGGCGGATCATCGGCATGGTCAAAGGGTGCAACACATTATAAAAACCGTCCAAATTGGTACGCAGCACCAAGTCCCAATCATCATCAGTAAACGCAGGAAACGCATTGTCGCGCGTCAGGCCGGCATTCAACACCACGCCGTAATACGTGCTGTTTGCCTCAATGTCGGCAGTCAGAATTTCTCGGCAGGCTTCGCGGTCGGACACGTCAAACTGCAACACGCGCGCATTTCTACCCAATGCACGGACTTCATCCGCTACAGCTTCCGCTTCATCACGGCGGCTGCGGCAGTGGACGACAATATCAAAGCCGTCCTGCGCTAAACCAAGCGCGACGGCTTTACCGATACCGCGATTAGACCCTGTAATTAAAATAGTTTCACTCATACGTTTTCTCACTATATCGACAGGCCGTCTGAATCTTTGTCTTTTCAGACGGCCTTGTAAACGGTTTAAATGATTTGACCGTCTTTCGGACTGTACACATTTAAAGAGGCTTTTGCCAGCAAACCGTCCGGCGGCAACAGAGGCTTCACATCTTCCGGCGCATCTGTCCAGCGCAACTCGCAATCAAATACGCCCATACCGCCCAAATCCTGAATGGACACATGCGCCCTAACTTCCAGCTCAGTACCGACAGGCACGGAATCGGCAAACAAATCCAGCTTGCGCGTTCCCAATAAAAAACCCAAACGGACAGGCTCTCCGGCCTTTAAAGCCTCAATGCCTGCAAACGCGCCTATACCCTGCGCCATCAATTCCATATAAGCCATAGACGGCAACACACCGTCCTGCAGCAAAATATGCTTATCGCCAACCGGCGCACGGCAAACCGTGTAGTCATCGCCAAATTCTTTCACACAGTCGATAAGAACCATATGTCCGCTGTGCGGAAGCAGCGAAGCCACATCATAAATCGGGGCACTCGGTATTGAAGGCATAAAATGTCATCCGGGAATAAATTACGTTACAATATGCATTATAACAGAGCCTAGCTTTTACTAACCCATTTCATTACAATGTATGAAAATGTAAAACATTGAAAGACATCATGCCTCAAAACGTTTGCCGTTTCAGCTTCAATATCGCCGCATGGCAGGCCTCCTCCAGCAAAATCAGTACGCCGGAGCAATGGCAGGACTGGGCGCAGGGAAAACTCGATACCGCCTCCCTGCCGGAGTGCAAACCCTCGCTCTCCTTTTTGCCGCCTATGCAACGCCGCCGCTTGGGAAAAGCGGCACGCTTGGTTTGTGATGCCGCATGGAATCTGGCCGACCAATATCCCGAAAGCGTACCGGTTTACGTTTCGCACGACGGCGAAAGCAACCGCAGCTTTGAATTATGGCAAGAGCTTTTGAACACGCATACCGTGTCGCCGACCTCATTCGGCCTATCCGTCCACAACGCAACGATTGGGCAATGGTCGATGTTGCGCAAAGACATGAGCGAACATACCGCGTTGGCCGTTGCCGCCGATTCCTTTGAAACCGCGCTGACCGAGGCATTCGCGCTTTTGCAAGACGGCGCGCCGTCCGTTTTAGTGATTGTCGCCGATGATCCGTTGTCAGAGGACTATCCCGTCTTGGCTACACGTGCGCCGTTTGCCTATGCATTGGCACTGGTCATCACAAAGGGCGAAGACTATACCTTAAGCTTGGAAACCACATCCGAAAGGCCGTCTGAAAACCCTAACGATACAACAGTCGAGCCCTACTGGAGCAGCTTGGAATGGGTACGCTTCCTGCTTTCAGACAGCCGACAACACACGCAACACTATGCCGGTAGAAACTGGCACTGGCAGAAAAACGCATGAAGACTTTAGACTATTTCCGTCGCTTTTTTGCCACACTCTTCGGCTTCATCCTTTTCGGCGTTGCAGGCGTATTGTTCAAAATCGCACTTTTGCCCTATACGCTCAAATCGACCAAAGGCGACATCAAACGTCAACTTGAAGCAAGACGC
>NZ_CATNVN010000061.1:0-10272 GCF_951230505.1 uncultured Neisseria sp. | reverse complement strand
ACTTAAGATTAGTCTGAAAAAAGAGCCTGTGTTATACAGGCTCTTTTTGTTTGTTTTGAAAGAATGGGGGCTAAAGTTTTTAGATTATTTTCAGACGGCCTATTGAAATTAAAATCTAATCTTTGTATTCTTCTTTAATATATGCTAAATAGAATTTCAGAAATTGTTTTGAGTATTATTATAAATAAATTAATAATATAAGAAGATTTGTTGAATCGGGTTGATTTTCCTATGTTTCATGTCTGCTAAAGATGGGATTGTTTAATATAGTTCTAAAGTATTATTAGCATGTAGAATTTGGTTTTAAGATTTGTAAACTTGATTTTAATCAAATTATTGCCGATAGATGATTCATATAATATAAGTGTTTAGAGTATCGATATATCGGGAATAGCCATGTCCTGTCTTGAAATGAAGTGCTTAAGTGGCATTTGGAAACGAATCCTTATGCTGTTTGCTGTATTTTTCGTGATGATGGTAAGCCTGCCTGCTTACGCGGAACGCTTGCCTGATTTCTTGGCAAAAGTTCAGCCGTCTGAAATTTTTCCTGGTGCTGACCGCTACGGTAAGCCTGAAGGTAAGCCTTTGGTTGCTCGCGTGTACAAGGGCGAAGAGCAGCTTGGCTTGGTTTATATCACGACTGACGTGGTCAATACGCGCGGTTATTCGAGCAAACCGATCGATACGATGGTTGCATTGGCCAATGATGGCACTATTGCCGGCGCAAAATTGGTTGAGCACCATGAGCCGATTATGCTGATCGGTATCCCGCAATCCCGTGTCGATAAATTCATTGACAAATATATCGGCTTAAATTTTATTAAAAACCCGCCTCAACCAGGTGTTGCACCAGGGGATATTATTAGTGGTGCGACTGTGACCCTGATGGTCATCAATGACAGTATTCAGCGCTCTGTTAAAGCAGTAATCCATCAATATCATTTGGGTACAGATAAAGCAGTTCAAGCCGGTACGGCAGCTGCTTCCGGCGAACAGTCTGCCGAACCTGCCGTTCAAACTCGTCCGCGTCGTGTTGCCAATCAAGACAAACAAGATATCCTGTCATGGAATGCGCTTTTGGAACAAAAAGCCGTCGGTCATCTGCATATTTCTATCGACGAAATCAATAAACTGTTTGAGAAAAGCGGTAAAGCAGGTGTGGCAGATCATGCGGAGCAGGGCGATGGTAATGATACATTTATTGATCTGTATGTTGCCTTGGTCAGCCAACCTTCCATCGGTAAAAGCCTTTTAGGTGAAGCCGGTTGGAACAACCTGCAAAAACGTTTGAAACCTGGCCAAGAAGCCGTGATGGTGGCCGGCGAGGGTCGCTATTCTTGGAAAGGTTCGGGTTATGTCCGCGGCGGTATCTTCGACCGTATCGAAATGATTCAGGGCGATACCAGCTTCCGTTTTACCGATGCACAACATGAGCGTGTGGTTGCTTTGGCAGCGGAAGGTGCGCCTGCATTTAAAGAGGTTTCTTGGTTTACCATTCCTGAAGGTGTGGAATTTGATGGTGCTGAGCCATGGCGTTTGCAATTGATGATTCAACGCGTATTGAGCGTAAATGATAAGGCATTTGTAACTGCCGATTTGGATTATGAATTGCCAAAAGGCTACTACGTTGACGATCCTAAAGCACCGCCGGTTGAAATCAGCGCACCGGTTGAGCCGGTGGCTACGGCAGCCTCTGCTCCGGAAGAAAGTACAGGTATTGCAGAAGATGCAACGGCTGAGGAAGGTGTATCCAACCAACTTTGGAAACAGGTTTGGAAAGCCAAACAAGGTCAAATCGTGGTTGTCGGCATTGCTTTGACAATTCTTCTGTTGGTATTCCTGTTCCAAGATTGGATTGTCCGTTACGAAAAATGGTATGACCGATTCCGTCTCTGTTTCCTGACCTTTACGCTGTTTTATATCGGCTGGTATGCTCAGGCACAATTATCGGTAGTGAATACTTTGACGTTGTTCTCAGCTGTTTTGACTGAGTTCCACTGGGAATTCTTCCTGATGGATCCGCTGGTATTCATTCTGTGGCTCTTTACAGCGGCAACCATGCTGTTGTGGAACCGCGGTACATTCTGTGGATGGCTGTGCCCTTTCGGTGCATTGCAAGAGTTAACCAACTGTATCGCTAAAAAATTGGGTATGAAACAAATTACAGTGCCACACTTGTTGCATACTCGTCTGAGTGCGATTAAATATGTAATTTTCTTCGCCTTGTTGGCAATTTCCCTGTACGATTTGGGTACGGCTGAAAAATTTGCTGAAATTGAGCCTTTCAAAACTGCAATTATTTTGAAATTCATGCGTGAATGGTGGTTTGTTCTGTTCGCCGCTGCTTTGCTGATTGCAGGCTTGTTCATCGAACGTTTCTTCTGCCGTTATCTGTGTCCTTTGGGTGCAGGTATTGCATTGCCGGGCCGCTTCCGTGTGTTTGATTGGCTGCGCCGTTATAAAATGTGCGGTAACCCATGCCAGATTTGTACACACGAATGCCCAGTACAGGCAATCGCACCTGAAGGCGACATTCATCCGAACGAATGTATCCAATGTCTGCATTGTCAGGTAATGTATCATCACGATACGCGTTGTCCTCAAGTAGTGGCAACGAATAAGAAAAAACAAAAACAAGCGGCGGCAAAAGCTGAACAGCATGATGCGGCAGCGACGCAAAATGCCCAAGAACAAGTCGTCCAGTTTGTTAAAAAAGAATCGGCAATCAGTGTCGACAAGTAGTAATTTTAAATAAAAAAGAGGGCTGTATCGGCAGCCCGACTTAGAAAATTTTTCATCGGCAGGCCGTCTGAAAAATCGGCCGCCGGATTTTATCCAAGGAGTGTCGTATGTCAGACGAAAAATTAGAACAAAACGGCTTAAGCCGTCGTTCATTCTTAGGTACTGCCGCTGCTTCCGGTGCAGGTATTGCCGGTGCTGGTTTGTTGGGCTTGGCCGGTTGCTCTAACGGCGAGGGTGATAAAGCTGCTGCTTCCGGTGCTGCACCTGCCGAAAAAGCCGCTGCTCATTCTGCCGAACCGGGCAAACAAACTTCCGAAGTCGGTCCAGGCGAACTTGACCAATACTACGGTTTCTTGTCAGGCGGTCAATCAGGTGAAATGCGCTTGATCGGCGTACCTTCTATGCGTGAATTGATGCGTATCCCTGTGTTCAATATGGACAGCGCTACCGGTTGGGGCCGTACCAACGAGAGCCTGCGTATTTTGAATGAAAAAATTACGCCGGAAACCCGTAAATTTCTGCAAGACAGCGGTCTGCGCTGCTACCCTAACGGCGACTTGCACCACCCGCACTTGTCTTTCACCGACCAAACTTACGATGGCCGTTATGCTTACGCCAACGATAAAGCAAACACCCGTGTTTGCCGCGTCCGCTTGGATGTAATGAAAACCGATAAAATCATCGATATTCCTAATGCTTCAGGTATCCACGGTCTGCGTCCGCAACGTTATCCGAAAACCGGTTACGTTTTTGCCAACGGCGAACACATTGTTCCAGTTGACGGCGTAGGTAAATGGGATGATGCGAAAACTTGGAATGCCGTTTATACCGCAATTGACGGCGAAACCATGGAAATCGCATGGCAAGTTTTGGTAGACGGTAACTTGGATAATGGCGATGCCGACTACCAAGGTAAATACTCTTTCTCTACCTGCTATAACTCTGAACGCGCTCTGACTGTACAAGGTGCTTCTTCTAACGAGCAAGACTGGTGTGTAGTATTTAACCTGGCCGCTATCGAAGAAGGCATTAAAAAAGGCGACTTCAAAGAAGTTAACGGCGTGAAAATGTTGGACGGTCGTGCGGAAGCCAACTCTCCATACACTCGTTACATCCCGGTTCCTAACTCTCCTCACGGCTGTAATGCAAGCCCTGACGGCAAATACATTATGCTCAACGGTAAACTGTCTCCAACCGTTACCGTATTGGATGTCAGCAAACTGGATGACTTGTTTGCAGGTAAAATCAAAGAGCGCGATGTTGTCGTAGCCGAGCCTCAACTGGGTCTTGGCCCATTACACACTGCATTTGACGGTCGCGGCAATGCCTATACTACATTGTTTATCGACAGCCAAATGGTGAAATGGAACATCGATGATGCGATTAAAGCCTATAAAGGCGAGAAAATCGATCCGATCAAACAAAAACTCGACGTTCACTATCAACCGGGCCACAACCACACTACCATGGGTGAAACCAAAGAAGCCGACGGTAAATGGTTGGTATCTTTGAACAAGTTCTCTAAAGACCGCTTCTTGAATGCCGGTCCTTTGAAACCTGAGTGTGACCAATTGATCGACATCTCTGGCGACGAAATGCGTCTGGTGCATGACAATCCGACTTTTGCCGAACCACACGACTTGTGCTTGGTTGCCGCGTCTAAAGTGAACCCAAGCAAAACTTGGGACCGCAAAGACCCATGGTTCTGGCAAGAAGCTTTGGAACAAGCGCAAAAAGATGGCGTTGAGCTGGAAAAAGCTGCCAAAGTCGTACGTGAAGGCAACAAAGTACGTGTGTACATGACTGCCGTTGCGCCTGCTTACAGCGTTCCTCAATTTGAAGTGAACCAAGGCGACGAAGTTACCGTATATGTAACCAACGTTGAGACCATTGAAGACTTGACTCACGGCTTTACTTTGGAAGGTTATGGCATTGCTATGGAGATTGGCCCGCAAGCTACATCTTCTGTAACCTTCAAGGCTGTCCGTCCAGGTGTACACTGGTACTACTGCCAATGGTTCTGCCACGCATTGCACATGGAAATGTCTGGCCAAATGATTGTTAAACCAAAATAATTTCGGTTTGATGATTTAATTCTTCAGGCCGTCTGAAAAAACATTCTTTCAGACGGCCTTTATAGCAAAGTTGTTTGTCGGCCGATATGGCCACAAAATGAAAGCCATCATCAGACAGCTTTGCTATAACACCAAAATACCTGTTTCCGCATCGGTTTATCATGCGGCAAGCAGGCCGTCTGAAACAGAGATATGATTATGACGCACACACAAATCCATCGTTCCAAATGGCAACGTGCCGCACTCGTATTGCTGCTTGGCAGCATGGTTCAGACGGCCTTTGCCTCAGTCATCAACGTATCCGCACAAGACAATCTCAATGATGCTTTGGCGCGCGCCCAAGCCGGCGATACGCTCAAGCTTGCCTCTGGTACATACAAAACCAAACTCTATATCGACAAACCCATTACCATCGAAGGCCCTGCTGACCGTTCCGCCAAGATTGTCGGCGACCGGAGCGGGAGGACGGTTGCCGTTCATGCGCCTGATGTAACTTTGCGCAATCTGACTATTTCCCATTCCGGCATGAGTTTGCCGGCAATGGATGCCGGTATCTATTTAGAAGAGACGGCAACGCACGCGCTGGTGGAGCATAACAACATCATCGACAATTCTGTCGGCGTGTATATTCACGGTGCGGCAGAATCCATGGTGCGGGAAAATAAAATCATCGGCGATGCAACCCTGCGTGTCAACGAACGCGGCAACGGCGTAACCGTCTGGAATGCGCCCGGTGCGCAAGTGGTCGATAACGATATTTCCAAAGGCCGTGACGGTATTTTTTCAAATACCAGTACCCATAATACCTACAAAGGCAACCGCTTTAGCGACTTACGCTTTGCCGTCCATTATATGTACACCAATGACAGCGAAGTCAGCAACAATATCTCCGTCGGCAACAACATGGGTTATGTGCTGATGTTTTCCGAACGCCTGAAAGTGTATGGCAACATTGCCGTTGGCAGCCGCGACCAAGGCATTATGCTCAACTACGTCAATTATTCCGAAATTCACGATAATGTGATCAATAAGGCAGGCAAATGCGTGTTTGCCTACAATGCCAACTACAATAAAATTTTCGACAACCATTTTGAAAACTGTCAAATCGGTATTCACTTTACCGCGGCCATTGAAGGCACAAGCCTGTTCAATAATTCGTTTATCAATAACGAAAGCCAAGTCAAATACGTCAGCACCCGTTTCCTTGATTGGGGCGAGGGTGGTCGCGGCAACTATTGGAGCGATAACAGCGCCTTTGACCTTGACGGCGACGGCTTCGGCGACAGTGCCTACCGTCCCAACGGGATTATTGACCAAATCATCTGGCGCGCACCCGTCGCCCGGTTATTGATGAACAGCCCTGCCATCAGCATTGTCAAATGGGCGCAATCGCAATTTCCCGCCATCCTGCCTGGTGGCGTAATTGATAGCAAGCCTTTGATGAACCCTGTCCGCAATAAAACGACAACCAAATACGAAGCCATGAAGGACGAATTGCTGCATGAAGCAAAAACGCACCAATCCGAATGGGGTAATGCCGAAAACGGTGCGCTGACAGGCGGAAATGCCAATATGTAACCTTTCAGACGGCCTAATATCAAAGGCCGTCTGAAACATTCACTAGAGGAATATCCATGAGCAGTACCAACCACGTTGAATTAAGAAACGTGACCAAGCAGTTTGGCAGCCAAAAGGCCGTCAACCAAGTCGATCTGGTTCTCAAGGCAGGCGAGAGCGTCGGCATGGCAGGACACAACGGTGCAGGCAAATCTACCATTATGAAGCTGATACTCGGCCTGATTACGCCGACCAAGGGCGAAGTGATGCTTTTGGGAGAGCCGACCGGCAGTAAAGCAGGCGCGCAGCGTCGCAGCCAAATCGGTTACCTGCCTGAAACGGTTGCATTGCACCCTTCATTGACCGGTATCGAAACCATGGATTTCTATGCCAAACTTAAAAAACAGCCCCTGAGTAAAAACCGTGAATTGCTCGAGCGTGTCGGCATTTCTCAAGCGGCACGCCGCCGTGTCGGCACTTACTCCAAAGGTATGCGCCAGCGTCTCGCTTTGGCACAGGCCTTGTTGGGTGAGCCTAAAGTCTTATTGTTTGACGAACCGACCACAGGCCTTGACCCGGCTTCACGCCAAATGTTTTACGAAGTCGTGCGCGAACTGAATGGACGCGGTGCGACCGTATTGCTCAGCACCCACGCACTGGCCGAGCTTGACGGCCACGCCGACCGCATCATCGTCATGAAAAACGGCGTGAAAGTTGCCGACGGCAGCATGGATGAGTTGCATGTTCAAAGCGGTCTGCCGCTGACCGTCAACGTCCGCTTGAAAGAAGCGCGTCCGTTGAGCGAGCGTTGGCATCCGCTTTCAGACGGCCTGTCATACCAAGCGCAATGTAAAGCAGAAGAGCGCATGGCTCTTTTGAGCGAATTGGGTGATTTGGGCAGTCTTGCCTACATCGATATCCACACGCCTACACTTGACGATATGTACGCGCAATTCTTGAAGAGGGAAGACGTATGAACCCCGTTTGGATTATTACCGGCAAAGAAGTTCGCGACAGCCTGCGCAACCGTTGGGTTCTTGCCGCCGCACTTTTGCTTGCCGCATTGGCACTGTCATTAGGCTTTCTCGGCAGCTCGCCTACCGGTTCGGTCAAGGTTGATCCCTTGACGGTAACTGTAGTCAGTCTGTCCAGCCTGTCTATCTTCTTGATCCCGCTGATTGCGATGTTGCTCTCTTATGATGCACTGATCGGCGAAATCGAGCGCGGTACAATGGCGTTGTTGCTAAGTTACCCCATCTCGCGCAACCAAATCCTTGCCGGTAAATTTATCGGCCACCTCATCATTCTTGCCCTTGCTACCACCGCAGGCTACGGATTGGCAGGTATTACCCTTCAGCTTGCCAACGGCGGTTTTGATATTGCCGCATGGCAACCTTTCGCCCTTTTGATTGCTGCCAGCGTGATTCTTGGCGCAGCCTTTTTGTCCATGGGCTATTTGATCAGCGCAAAAGTTAAAGAACGCGGTACCGCCGCCGGTATCGCCATCGGCGTATGGCTGTTTTTTGTCGTTATTTTCGATATGGCGCTTTTGGGTGTTTTGGTTGCCGATACCGAACAAGTCATTACCGCGCCTGTAGTGGAAACCGTTCTTTTGTTCAACCCTGCAGACATTTATCGCCTACTGAACCTGACGGGTTACGAAAATACAGCCATGTATGCCGGCATGGCAGGTTTGAGCGAACAAATCAGCCTGAGTATGCCTATTTTGCTGACGGCTCAGGTATTATGGGTTATCATTCCTTTGATTTTAGCCGCCTGGATTTTCGGAAAGCGACAAATATGAGAAAAATACTATTGACAACCTTCACACTCATCGCATTGGCAGCCTGCAGCAAGCAGGACAACAGCCCTCCGCCTGCGCCCCAACAAATCAGCGACAGCGCAGTGGGTCATTACTGCAGCATGAATTTGACTGAACACAACGGCCCTAAAGCGCAAATCTTCTTGAACGGCAAACCTGACAAACCGGTTTGGTTTTCCACCATCAAGCAGATGTTCGGCTACACCAAGCTGCCTGAAGAGCCGAAAGGCATTCATATCATCTATGTTACCGATATGGGTAAAGTCAAAGATTGGGAAAAACCCAATGCCGACGCCGAATGGATAGATGCGAAAAAAGCCTATTACGTTATCGAAAGCAGCTTTATCGGCGGCATGGGTGCGGAAGATGCGCTTCCGTTTGCCGACAAGGCTCAGGCTGAAAAATTCGCCAAAGAAAAAGGCGGCAGAGTAGTCGGTTTTGCAGAGATGCCCGACGAATACATTTTCAAATAAAACAACCAATAAAGGCCGTCTGAAACAGTTTCAGACGGCCTTTGTGTTGGAAGCTGCCGATTGCTGATTTAATGAATGAGGCTTTCAATATAAAGATAAAAAATCTAAGGAATACTTTATGTCCACCCCTTTAACGCGCCGCCGTTTCCTTGCCATAGTTGCCACCCTTACTGCCGGTGTCGGCATTCCTTTTGCCATCAGCCGCAAAACCAATCAACCGACGCATCCGACCAGCCCAAATCAAGAAGAGCAGCCAGTTATTTGGAGAGGCATTGCATTGGGTTCGGGCGCGGAGTTGCGTTTGTTCGGCGTTGAGCGCAAGCAGGCAGAAATATTGGTCAACAAAGTATTGGCGGAAGTTTTACGGTTGGAAAAAATCTTCAGCCTGTATCGGGACGACAGCCTGATCAGCCGTTTAAACCGAGAAGGCCGTCTGAAAAATCCGCCATCCGATTTTTTGCAGCTGCTCAGTATCAGCCGAGATATCCATCAGCTGACGCAGGGTGCGTTTGATCCTAGCATTCAGCCATTGTGGAATCTGTATGCCGATCATTTTAGGCGAAACCCAAAAACCGAAACGCCACCATCTGAGCGCAGTATCAAAGACACGCTCAAATTAGTGGATTTCAACAAAGTCGATTTTGATACCAAAGAAATCCGTTTTGCCCAAAAAGGCATGGGCTTGTCGCTTAACGGCATTGCCCAAGGCTATATCACCGACAAAGTAGCTGAATTGTTGAAGCAGCAAGGCGTTTCTCAGGCATTGATTGATATGGGGGAGATTTACGGCTTTGATAATGCCAACCAGCGCGAGTGGAATGTCAGCATCCGCAATCCTGACCAAGAAGACCAAATCCTGACCACCATTGCCATGAAAAACCAAGCCTTTGCCACATCGGGCGGCTATGGCACGGTAATGGACGAAGCTGGCAAATTTACCCATCTGTTTGACCCGCGCACAGGCGGAAGCCAGCCGCGCTATAAAAGCATGAGCGTTATGGCGGAAAGTGCGGCAGTTGCCGATGCTTTTTCTACCGCATTTTCTATTATGGATGAAGCGGCCATCCGAGCAGCGGCCCAAGTTAAAAAGGCACAGGTTTGGCTGGTGATGCCGAATAATGAATTGAAGAAGATTGGAAGTTGAGGAGAAGGGCGGTCTTGCTTGCGGTTTTGACTATGTGTATAGGGCAGGGAAGGCTTGGTTGCTGAAAAAATGGAGGATAAAAAAGAAGGGCTGCCCAAGGGGCAACCCTGAAACTCTTGCAGCTGGGAGTAATTAGCAAGAGATTACGACACTTAAAACAAAAATTCACTCATTTCAAAGCACGAAGCTTTAATATCTAAGCAAAACGGTATTTCGACCGCTCAAACCCCTTCGATACGGAGAAACACAACATATATGGGAAAATCCGACAAAGTGGTTTGAAGCAATTCAGATGAACGGTCTGTAATGCAGATAACCGGATGTCTTTAGATGAACGGTATAATATCAGGATAAGCGGAACATTACTAGTGAATATTATAAAAAAGTAGAATAATTCATTTAGTGATTGATTCTATTGAATAAAAATATGATTTTTTATTGAACTTTTTTACAACATAT
>NZ_CATNVN010000060.1:0-10302 GCF_951230505.1 uncultured Neisseria sp. | reverse complement strand
GGATGTGTAACACATTTTGCGAAGGCGATTTGTGTGAAATTTGTGCGGACGAAAAACGCGATAAAAGCCGTTTGATGATTGTCCATATGCCGGCGGATGTCTCCAGTATGGAGGCGGCCAATTGTCATGATGGCCTGTATTTTGTTTTGATGGGGCAAGTCAGTCCGGCGCAGGGCATGGATATTTCGGCAGTGGCATTAGATAAGCTGGTTGCCCGTTTGCAGGCGAGTGATATTGATGAAATTATCATTGCAACCAACTTCACAGCTGAAGGCGACGCGACAGCGTATGTATTGGCGGAATTGTTTAAAAATCTTCCTTATAAAGTCAGCCGGTTGGCAAGGGGAATCCCTTTGGGCGGCGAGATGGAGTATGTGGATGCCGGTACTTTGGCACAGGCTGTTTACGATAGAAGAAATATCCAATCTTAAATGCCAATATAAAAAGGCCGTCTGAATGTTTTTCAGACGGCCTTTTCATTGATGAAATCAGATTATTTGCAGCTCACGCCTTGAATTTGAGGCGTATCGCCGTTGCCGACTTTGAATGCGCATTTGGTTGCGCTGCTGCCGGATACGGTAACAACACCGTTTCCGCTGTTGAGGCTGACAGGTTCTTTTACGCCCATGCCGACAGCAGTGGCTGCCAGTTTTTGAACATCGGCGTCGGAGTAAGCGGTATTGTTTGAACTGATTTTGATTTCTTTGGCGGCATATGCATTGAAGCTGAATGACAAACCTACAGCTACGGATACGAGGGCCAAGAATTTTTTGCTGTTCATTAGTGTATTTCCTTTTTGATGGTGACAAAGTGTGTCACAGCTTCAGAATAAGGGCGATTGGCCGATTGTGCAAGTTTTTCGGCGGAATTTACGGGAAGATACATGGTTTTACATACACTTTATCCCTGAATGCTACATCAGTCGGGCAATCGGACGACCTGTCGGTTTTACGGTACAATAAGCCTTTTTTGACAAACGAATGAGGCATTTTTGAATGGCTTCTTTAGAAACTTGGATAGGCCTGCGCTATCTGCGTGCGAAAAAACGCAACGGCTTTATGTCATTTATTACCATGATTTCAATCGCCGGTATCGCCTTGGGCGTAACAGCGCTGATTGTGGTGTTATCGGTAATGAACGGATTTCAGAAAGAGATACGCGGTCAATTGTTGAACGTCGCACCTCATGCGGAAATCGGCTATTACGATGTCGGCAGTGCGCCGGGTTGGCAGAATTTGCGCGAATTTGTAAAAGGCAAAAAGGAAGTGTTGGCCAGCGCACCTTATGTTTCCGATCAGGCTTTGCTTGCCAATGCCGGGGAAGTGCGCGGTGTACAGATACGCGGTATCTTGCCGTCTGAAGAAAAAAATGTCGTTGATTACGGCAAGGATATGCCAGCCGGCAGTTTTGACGATTTGAAGCCGGGCGAATTTGATATTATTTTGGGTCAAGGGCTTGCTGAGGCATTGGGCACGGAGATTGGCGGCAAGGTTACAGTGATTACGCCTGAGGGGAATGTTACTCCTGCCGGCGTAGTGCCGCGCTTGAAGCAGTTTAATGTGGTCGGTGTGGTAAAAACCGGTGTTTATGAAGTCGATAACACATTGGCCATGACGCATATCAAGGATGCGCAAGTCTTGTATCGACTGGGAGAAAATGTCGGTGGGCTGCGTTTACGATTGGCTGATCCTCAGAATGCGCCGTCTTTCATTGCCAAGTTGATTCCCGATGCTAAAAAAGATGAAGTATGGGTGCGTGACTGGACGTTTAACAACCGCAGCTATTTTGAAGCCGTTGAGTTGGAAAAACGCATGATGTTCATCATTTTGACACTGATTATCGCGGTTGCTGCGTTTAACCTCGTCTCGTCTTTGGTAATGGCGGTAACGGAAAAACAAGCCGATATTGCGATTTTGCGCACTTTGGGTTTGTCCCCTGGCGGCGTCATGAAGATTTTCTTGGTGCAGGGCGCATTTGCGGGATTCTTCGGTACGCTTGTAGGCGTGGTATGCGGTGTATTGCTGGGTTGGAATGTCGGCAAGATTGTCGCGTTTTTTGAAGACCTGTTCGGCGTACATTTAATTAACTCTCAAGTTTATTTCATCGATTACCTGCCTAGCGATGTGAATTTGAAGGATGTCGCCGTTATTGCCTGCATTTCGCTTGGCTTGGCATTTATTGCCACACTGTATCCGAGCTGGCGTGCAGCAAAAACCCAACCTGCGGAGGCTTTGCGTTATGAGTAAGACAATTTTGAAATGTACTGGCGTTGGCAAAAGCTATAATGACGGCGCATTGAATGTACAAGTGTTGAATCATTTGGATTTTGAAGTTGCCGAAGCGGAAAGCGTGAGTATTATTGGTTCATCAGGCAGCGGTAAATCCACGTTGCTGCACCTTCTTGGTGGTTTGGATATGCCGTCTGAAGGCAAGGTGATACTGATGGATCAGGATTTGGGCGGTTTGAGCCAAAAACAGTTGGGCGAATTGCGCAACCGTTATTTGGGCTTTGTGTATCAGTTCCACCATTTATTGCCTGAGTTTTCTGCGTTGGAAAATGTCATGATGCCGCTTTTAATCGGCAAAATGCCCAAGGCGATGGCTGAGGAGAAGGCTGTCAAAATGCTGAAAAAGGTTGGCTTGGATAAGCGTATGCTGCACCGTCCGAGCGAACTTTCCGGCGGCGAGCGTCAGCGTGCGGCGATTGCACGTGCTTTGGTCAATGAGCCGAAATGCCTGTTGGCGGATGAGCCGACAGGGAACCTTGACCGTAAAAATGCGCAAAATGTGCTGGACATGATGCTGGATTTGAAACGCGAATTGAACACCAGCTTGATTGTGGTGACCCATGATGACGAGCTGGCTGAGCGTTTCGACCGGGTAATGACCATGAAAGATGGTAGCCTGCAAGTGTTGCAATAAGGTTATTATTTCAGGCAAATATTTTATGCTTTGAACGGTATAATAGAGGCCGTCTGAAAAATAGGTTTTCATTTATGGAAACGCTGTTTTTCAGACGGCCTTTCTTTTTTTTCGTATCAATCAATCCTGAGCCATGAATCCGACCGACTCTATCCTTTCCTCTGCCGCAGATGCGGCCATAGCGTTTTTCCGCCGCCACGAAGTACGGGGTGCATCCGTTATTGAGCCTTATGTGGTGCGACTGTTTGCAGCCTTGCAAAACGGGCATTCGTTTATTTACTTGGATAAAGCGGATGTTGATGTCTTAAGCAACTTGCCGAATTTGGTCGGTAATGCGGATAAACCGCTTATCCTGCAAGGTCGGAAATTATTTTTGGGGCGGATGTGGCAGTTGGAACATGATTTGGCTGTTGAAATCAAACGGCTGGCCAGTGCCGAGGCGGAAGAAGTAAATTTTATGGCGGCTTCAAAAAGCCTGAGCGATTGGTTTGATACTAAAGACAGTAAAGAGCAACGGGATGCTGCGGCTTTGGCTTTGCTGCAAAACTTTATGCTGATTACCGGCGGGCCGGGTACGGGTAAGACGACGACCGTAGCAAAGCTTTTGGGTCTGATTTGCAATAACAGTACGAAGCTGCCCCGTATCGCATTGGCGGCGCCGACGGGCAAAGCAGCTGCGCATATGGCACGAGCTTTACAGCGTGCTTTGGACAGTTTTGATTTGTCTCCGAGCGTCAAAGCGCATCTGGAAAACTTGGAAGGGCAGACTGTTCATCGTTTGTTGAAACTGCGTCCGCCGCAAATGCGCCCTGCGTTCAATCATGAATATCCGCTTGCATTGGATGTTTTGGTGGTGGATGAGGCCTCAATGTTGGATTTGCCGCTGGTGTTGAATTTATTGCGCGCCGTGCCGACCGGCTGTCGTCTGGTGTTGCTTGGCGATGAAAACCAGTTGCCGTCGGTTGGGTTAGGAGCCGTATTGGCGGCATTGTCGCGTCCGACGGCTTTGGATAAAGAAACTGCTGGAAAGTTGGAAGTGTACCTGCCCAATCATGGCTTTGAAATTAAAGGGCAGCCACAGGCTTTATCGCAAAACAATGCCAAATTGACGTTCAGCCACCGTTTTGGTGCAGACAGCGGTATCGGCTGTTTGGCAAGGGCGGTGGTGTCCGGGGAAAAGCAAACTGCGGTCGAACAGTTTGACAAGTTCCCCAAAGAGTTGGAAATGAAATCAGGTCGTCTGAAAGAGCAGGTCGCCTTGCTGTATCAAAAGCAACAGGATTATTGGCAGGCTGTGGCAGAGAATAATGTCGCACTCGCCTATGGTCATGCGGCCGATGTGGTGGTTTTGGCGGCTTGGCGGCAGGATGCGGATGATTTGAATCAGGCTTATCAAGAATACTTGCAACGACAAGGCAAGGTTTCGGGCGAAATGCCTTGGTTTGCCGGACAAATCATCATGATTACGCACAATGATTACATGCTGGAAGTGTTTAACGGCGACATCGGACTGATTATGAAAGATGAAGAATCGTTGAATGGCTTGTCTGCCTATTTTCCTGAGAAAGATGGATTCAAAAAAATTGCCATCAGCCGTTTGCCCGATTTTGAATCGGCTTTTGCCATGACGGTGCACAAGAGCCAAGGTTCGGAATATCGGGAAGTATGGCTGTTGCCCCCGTCAGTGCCTGCAACGACGGAGAGTGAAGAAGAGGCACGGGGTTTGGATAAGGCTTTGCTTTACACAGCTATTACCCGTGCGCGTGAACGTTTTGTGTTTTGGGGAAATGCGGAGGAATTATGTAAAGCTGTGGGATGCCATCAAAAACGCAGGACGGCATTGGCCGATGCCTTAAAATGGCAGTTTGAACAGTCTGATGAGCAGGCTTCCGTTTGACCTGAATCAAGAGGCCGTCTGAAAGAGGATAAAGCGTTTAAATCTGCTTGACTGATTACACTAATTTACATACGATAAAAATAATTAGTAAATAAAATGAATAATTTATACAAAATTCATAATTTGTACGCTTTATCGAATACTTCACTTTCAATACCTTCTTTTGGAGAGTCGGCATGAAATTTCAAACCAAACTGATTGCAACCTGTATTTTATTGGCTTCATCGTCTTATTCTTTGGCAGAAAATGCTGATGGCGGACGTGATGCGGCGGCTTTGGCTACCACCAACGATTACGTCAATTCCGGCAGTATCATTCGCAAAGATGACGATAAAATAAGCATTTTTAATGATTTGTTGACTGTGAATGGTGGCTTGCGCGTGCGTGCGGATACTAAAGACATCAATGCCAACAACAGCGGCATTAATCCGACGCCCGAAGATACCAATGCCAACTTCAATGCGGAGTTTTGGTTACGCGCGAAACTGTACAAAGATTGGAAGTTGGTTGCCCAAATCGAGCCGAATATTGATTTAGAAACGGGTAAATTCAACGGTGATCATGATGTGCCGGTGAATAAACTGTATGCCGAAGGTACTTTGTACAACAACATTAAAGCGCGTGTCGGTAAATTTGGCGCGTTCTCTTCATACGGCCGCGTATGGGATACCGAAGTTACCGGCGGCGAAATCTTCTTTGACAATAAAACCCTGCCTACCAAAATCTATGCGGGCCGCCGTACTGGCAATCTGAACGACAACACATGGGGCATTGGTGGCCGTCGCAGACATTTTGCCGCAGTTCAAAGCGTGTTGCCTGTAAATGAGAATATCAACGTCGGCGCAACCGTCAGCTACATGAAAGACATCGATGTACGCGGTGCGAAGAAAAATGCAGTCTTCGGAGAAATCGGTACGGACATCAAGTTTAATGACGATTGGCATTGGATGGCTGCAGTCAGCAAGTCCAATATCAAAGCCTATAATGATGCCGGCCAAAAAATCAAAAATGATGGCGTGTTCACTGAAGTGCGCTATAAATCAGCCGACTGGAACGTCCGCAATTCTTACGACGTATTCTTGAACTACCGCCGTGTCGGTTCGTTGTCCGGTGTCTCTTCCGTTGAGGATTACAGCAAAAACGTCCAAGGCGTGCAAATCGGTGCGACCTATATTCCTTGGAAAAACTGGAAACTCAAAGGCTTCTATTTAGCCGGCAAACAGGTTACGCCTACTGTTGGCACGGATAAGCAGGACGTAAACGTTATTCGTGGTCAGTTAGAATATAAATTTTAATCATCACAAATAAAAAACAGGCAGGATGTTCTGCCTGTTTTTGGTTTTCAGACGGCATGGATATAGGGCCGTCTGAAACAATGGATGAAACGTTTTACCAGCTATCGCGCTTCATACGGTCAAGCTGGCGGCGGTCGCGTTTGGTTGGGCGTCCGTCCGGATAAGCGGCACTGATGCGGCTGGCTTGGTCGAGCTGTTTTTGAGCTTCGCGTTCGGCAGCCGTTTTCATGTCTTCTTCGTAGAGTAAACGTGCTTCCGGTGCCGGTCGGCGTTGATGATTGAGTGCGGCAACTTTGAATTTGTAGGGAAGGGAGTTCAAAGTCATGTCGATGGTGTCGCCGGCAGAAATATTTTTGCTGTTTTTCACCTTCGAGCCGTTTACCAAAACCCTGCCCAGCTCAATATGTTTTTGTGCCAGCGCGCGGGTCTTGAAAAAGCGCGCGGCCCACAGCCATTTGTCCAAGCGCATGGACGAATTGTCATGATCGTTTTTCATAGCCTGTTTGAAATGATTGAACTGAATTGAAGTTTATCATAAGATACGGCACTTCATTCGTTTAGTGCAGATATACTATTTCTTTGTTAAAGGCCGTCTGAAAGATTTTTTATTGCAAAAGATGGCAGTTTCCCTTTGAGAAATGCTGTCAAATACGTCTGATTAGCGTATCATGTCAGCAACCGTTACCGAGAGCTTTGTTTTATGAAACCCGTTTTTTTGGACTTCGAACAACCCATCGCCGAATTAACCAATAAAATCGACGAGTTGCGATTCGTACAAGATGAATCTGCCGTCGATATTTCCGACGAGATTGCCAGACTGCAAAAGAAAAGCAACGAGTTGACTAAGTCAATTTTCAGCAAGCTGACTCCGGCTCAAATTTCACAAGTGTCCCGCCATCCGCAGCGTCCTTATACTTTGGACTACATCAACGGTATTTTTACCGATTTTGAAGAGTTACACGGCGACCGCCATTATTCTGACGATCATGCCATTGTCGGCGGTTTGGCGCGTTTCAACGGCCAAAGCGTGATGGTTATCGGTCATCAAAAAGGCCGCGATACCAAAGAAAAAATCCGCCGCAATTTCGGTATGCCGCGTCCTGAGGGTTACCGTAAAGCACTGCGCTTGATGCAGACTGCCGAGAAATTCAATATTCCCGTGATGACTTTTGTCGATACGCCGGGCGCGTCTCCGGGGATTGGAGCAGAAGATCGCGGCCATGCTGAAGCCATCGGCCGTAATTTGTAGGCACTGACCCGCTTGCATGTGCCGGTTTTGTGCACCATCATTGGCGAAGGTGGTTCAGGTGGTGCGTTGGCAGTGGCTGTCGGCGACTACGTCAATATGCTGCAATACTCGACTTATTCGGTGATTTCTCCCGAAGGTTGTGCCTCTATTCTTTGGAAAACTGCTGAAAAAGCAGCAGATGCCGCGCAAGCATTGGGTATTACCGCCAAACGCCTGCAAGAATTGGACGTCATCGATAAAGTGATTGATGAGCCTTTGGGCGGCGCACACCGTGATTTTGAAACCACGATGAAAAACGTTAAAACCGTTTTGGAACAGCAATTAAGCGAAGCGCAAAGCATGACTATGCCTGACTTGCTTTCCCGCCGTTTCGACCGCATCATGGCTTACGGTAAATTTACCGATAAATAAGTTTGACTGTTGAAGAAGCAAGCAGATGCCGTCGCTGCTTGCTTTTTTTGTGTTCTATTTTTGAGTCATTCACAATTTTAGGCCGTCTGAAATGTCGCAAGTATCCCCTGATTCCCTATTTAAAAGTTTTCAAGCAGCTTTTCCTGATTTGCCGAGCCATACTGTTGTTGAAGTTGGCTTGAGTGGCGGATTGGATTCTGTCGTCCTGCTGCATCTTTTGCATCGGATGCGCGAGTTTCGCCATTTTGATTTGCGTGCCGTCCATGTTCATCATGGTTTAAGTACCAATGCCGACAGTTGGGCTAAATTTTGTCAGGATTATTGTCAGCGTCTGAATGTTGTCTTGCGAGTGTGCCGTGTCAATGTGGAAAAACAAGGAAAAGGTTTGGAGGCTGCGGCCAGGGCTGCACGATATCAGGCATTTTCAGACGGCCTGAAGAAAATCATTGTTTTGGCCCATCACCGTAATGATCAAATCGAAACTTTTATGTTGTCGGCTGTGCGCGGGGGTGGATTGCGCGGTATGGCGGCCATGCCGGTATGGCGTGATTTAAATGAAGAGATTCAAATCTGGCGGCCGCTTTTGGCATTTTCTCGTCAGGAATTGACTGAGTATGCGCAACAGTGGGGACTGTATTTTGTAGAAGACGAGAGTAATGAAGACTCCGGCTATTTACGTAATTGGATGAGAAATCAGGCTTTGCCGCAATGGCAGCAGCGTATTCCGAATTTTGAGCAGCAAATTTGTGCCAATGTTCGGTTATTGCAGGAAGATTTGCAGCTTTTAGATGAATTGATTGAGTCTGAATACCAGCGTATTAGTCCAAATGGAATATTCAGCATCAGTCTGTGGCGGCAATGTACGCCGCTTTTACGTCGTCGGCTGCTTTGGTATTTTTTGCGAAAGCGAACGGAATCATTGCCTTCTTATCACAGTATTGCCGATTTTGCCCGAGTATTGGAAACCGCTGATCAGGCGCAGTTGAATTTGCCAGATGGAGAACTGGTCGCATGTCGCAATCTGCTATTTGTTTATCAGGAAAGTGAGTTTCAAAAACTGCCTTGGTGTAATGGCAGCGAAGTTCGAGGCCGTCTGAAAGATATTTTGCTGGAAAATGGTTTCATTTTATTACCGTTTAAGGGAGGTTTGTCAGAAGAGGAGTTGGAGAAGCCGGCGGTACTTAGAAGTGTGGCCAAAGGTGATGTGATTCAGTCGGGACAGCGGGAAAAATCAGTCGAAAAACTATTGCAAGAGTGTCATATTGTGCCACTCGTCCGTAAATATTGGCCGATTATCCTAAGTATGGGCAACAAGTGCCTTGCTGTTGTTAATCTTCGGGTGGGAAGCGATGTTCAAATAGGCGAAGGCTATCTGCCTGTTCATGAAAAGTTGGTCAAATATATAGCAGAAAAGCAAAGAGACTAACTGTAAATTTAGTAAGTATTAGTAATTTAACTACTTGTGCTAAGTGTATATATAATAAGCAATACAGCTTATATTAGAGCATCTGCACGAATAAACTTTTGCGATTAAATGTAATCTTGTGGAACTATTTCAAAGCGATGCTGTCTTTATTGTGCACAGCACGCTTTACTATTTTTTGGTTTAAAGCAGTAAAACGATTAAAGGTTGGGTATGAACGATCGCCAAATAGATCAAGTTTTGGTGGAGCGCGCGCAGAAAGGTGACCATAAGGCATTCGAGATGCTGATGTCCAAGTATCAGCGTCGGCTAAACAGACTGATTTCCCGTTTTATTCAGGATGAGCATGAAGTGCACGATGTAACCCAAGAGGCAATGATTAGGGCTTATCGTGCGCTGGTTAATTTTCGAGGTGAGAGTGCATTTTATACGTGGTTGTACCGTATCGGTATCAATACGGCAAAGAATTTTCTGACCACTTCGGGTCGCCAGTTTTTTGTCAGCTCGGAAGCAGCCAATGAGGAGGGAGATGTTCTTGATTTAACCGATCAGATTGCGGATTACCATACGCCGGAAGCTGAAATGATGAATCGGGAAATCTTGCAGACCGTCGAAGCAAGCATTGCGCAACTGCCAGACGATATGCGTCAAGCCATTACGCTTAGGGAAATGGATGGCTTGTCTTATGAAGAAATAGCTCGGGTAGTGGATTGTCCGATAGGTACTGTACGTTCGCGTATTTTCAGAGCGCGTGAACTGATTGCAAAAGATTTGCGGCCGCTGTTGGATACTTCTGAAGATCAAAGGTGGTAATAAAAATGAACGAAAAAACAAATAAAGCATTGGAGTATGTGTCTGCATTGATGGACGGTGAAGCATTGACTGATGAGATGCTGGATGCCGTATTGGCAGACGAGGAAGCTATGCGCGCTTGGCATGAGTACCACATTATCGGCGACTGTATCCGTCAGGGCGCGGCGGTGAAGGTGGCTGATGAAAGCATGCAAAGCAAAGCATTTACAGTGCCTCAAGCCGAAGCTGAAGGCAAACAGGAAAAATATGCTCAGCGTGAAGCGGCCAATAGCGGCTTCTTCAAATTCTTCGC
>NZ_CATNVN010000059.1:0-10427 GCF_951230505.1 uncultured Neisseria sp. | reverse complement strand
GGAACGTATTAAACTAATACATATATTTCTTTTTGTTTTAGTCCCATTTATTTGGAGCTATATAAAAAATTTCTCTCAAAAGAATACTGCCAAGATGAAAGTTTATTTACACATAGATAGGCTTTACAATTATATTATTTCTGGACAGGATAGAGAGGCATTTGAAGAGTTAATCAGCTTTACGAGAGCAGCGGATCAAAACCCCGATTTATATTATTATTTCAGTGAACTTCCTTTCGATCGAAAAAAGCTGGCTTGCGTGGCTTATGTAAATGAACTATTTAAGATATATAATCAAGAGAAGAATATAACAAATGATAATTCAAATGCCGAATTTTTGATGAAAATGCATACAGGATATAACACAAAATAATGGCTGTCTGGAAAAGGTCGTCTAAAACCCAAAATCTCGGTTTCAGACGACCTTTTTTTGAATCCGCCCAAAGCGGTCTGTATTCAATTATGAAGTCAGCGCAGCTTTGAGGATTTTGTTGACTTCGCCCATGTCGGCTTTGCCGGCCAGACGAGTTTTTAATACGCCCATGACTTTGCCCATATCTGCCATGCCTGATGCACCGGTTTCTGCAATGACTGCTTCAACGACAGTCTTGATTTCTTCTGCAGACATCATTTGCGGCAGGTAGCGATTGAGGATTTCGATTTCCGAGTTTTCTTTGTCGGCCAAATCTTGACGACCGGCTTCGGTATAGATTTTGGCGCTGTCTTTGCGTTGTTTCACCATTTTGGTCAGGATAGAGATGACTTTTGCGTCATCGGCTTCAGTGCGCTCATCTACTTCAAATTGTTTGATGGCTGCATTAATCAGGCGGATGGTGCTTAAAGACACTTGGTCTTTGGCACGCATGGCGGTTTTCATGTCTTCGGTTAATTGTGTTTTTAGGCTCATAATGTGCTCACTTTATATAAAAAGATGCCGTCTGAAAAACAAAACACACCGCAAAGCTGCCCTTGCGGTGTGTCGTTTATCACAGGGCAGGCCTGTAATTAGTACATTTTAGGAGGCAGTTGTTGGCTGCGCAGACGTTTTTGCAGGCGTTTGACTGCAGCAGCTTTTTTGCGTTTACGCTCAGTAGTTGGTTTTTCGTACGCTTCACGGGCGCGCAGTTCGGTCAACAGACCGGTTTTTTCTACGGCACGTTTGAAACGACGCATGGCAACTTCAAATGGTTCATTCTCTTTAACACGAATAGCAGGCATTTTATTTCCTTTAAATTTTGTTCAATCAAACCGTTTTAAGAAATAGAGGACGGCTTGTCATAATGGGGTAGTTGTTGTATCGCTGGTTTGCCGAGGGCAGGGCGGGATACGCGCCGTGATGTAAACATCACCTCCTAACAAGTCGGCTTTTGCCGTGCAAGTGACCTTTTCGGTCAGAAACAATCGGGTGATTATCTTATAAACCCAATAGTCTGTCAAGATTGCAGGCCGTCTGAACGTTTGATTCTGTCTCACTTTTCAGACGGCCTATCGGGTATTAATAACGGCCGGGAACCGTACCCATACGTTGTTTCAACGAAGTTTGCGGTTCGTTGAACAATGACGCGTAATAAGTCGCGTTGGTCATGACTTTTTTCACGTAGTCGCGGGTTTCGGTGAATGGGATGGTCTCGGCGTAAATAGCGCCTTCCAACGGTGAAGAAGCCTGCCAGTTGCGGGCGCGGCCTGGGCCGGCATTGTAGCCTGCGGTGGCCATCACTTCGTTATTTTGCAGGCGGCGTTTGGCATCTGCCATGTACCAAGTACCCATGCGGATATTGCCGTCCATGGTGTAGAGTTCGCTGCTGCTCATGCCGATTTTGCCGGCGATTTCGCGGGCGGTCGCAGGCATGACCTGCATCAGGCCTTGTGCGCCGACGCTGGATTGCGCGCCCATGACAAAGCGGCTCTCTTGGCGAATCAAACCGTAAACCCATGCCGGGTCAATGCCTGCCTGTGCGGCATAGCGGACGGTCAGGTCTTTAAACGGAGAGATATAGCGCAGTTTGTAGTTGAGTTTGTGGTCGGTACGGTCGGCGCTGTTGATCGCCATGTCGTAGAACTGGTTGTCAAAAGCGACTTGTGCGGCAGTCAGCAGGTTGTCTTCGTTGAAGTCGCGGGTGGCAAAACGCCATTCTGCCTGTGCCTGACGGCGCATTTTGGAGTCACCGTTGCTTTGGCTGTTTTTAAACAAAACCAATGCGCGTTTGATGGCACCGTCTTCGCTCATGCGGCGGACGTCTCTGGCATCGGCATCGGCAACGTTATTGCGCGTATTGATGCGGCGGCCCAGTTCTTCACCAGCCAATACAGCGTAGAAATTGCGTCCGCTTGCGGCGGCTTTTTCATACATTTCTTTGGCTTGACTGCTTTTGCCTTGTGCGGCAAAGCTGCGGCCCAGCCAATATTGCCATGTCGGGTCTTTTTGCAGTTTTTCAGGCATATGCTGAATCACGCTTGCCAATTCGTCCCAACGTTGCAGGCGCAAAGCGGCGCGTGCGTACCATTCCAATTGCTCGTCAGTCAGTTGCTTGCGGTCGGAAACGCGGCCGTAGTAGCTCAAAGCAGTCGGCATGTTTTGGCTTTGTGCATGGTAGTGGCCCAATACGCCCCATGCGAAGCTGCGTTGTTCGCGGCTGAGGCCGGATTCCATGTCGGACAGGGTGGCGGCGGCAGAAGCGGATTTGCGTGCATCTTTGCCGATTACGCTCAACAGGCTGTATTCGGTCGCACCTTGCGCGCCACCTTCAAACGGGCTGCCCAATGCGGCGGCTAGGTTGCGTGCATCCGTGGTTTGGCTGTTGCTCAACAAGCCTCGCACGCGACGCCATGCGTCGTTGGTGTTCAGACGGCCTGAAGCTGCCGCGCTTTCAACCAAGCGGGTACAGCCGGCAGGCAGTTTGCCGGTCACGCGAACCAGCTCGGCGGCTTTGCTGTCATTGCCGCTGCTCAAATCGGCATAACATTGCACTTCTTGTGCGACGCCGGCGGCGTTCAATTTGCCGAATTCTTGACGGAATAAATCCCATTGGCCGCGCGCGCCCAAGGTTTTCAACCATTCGTTGCGGACGTTTTCAGCCATTGCGCTGTCGCTGGCTTGGGATAAAAATTGTTGTACCCAAGCATCGTCGCCGCGTTTGGCGGCATCAATGGCGCTTTGGTATTGGCTGTAATCGGACAGGACTTTGGATTCGCTGTCGGCGCGGCGTGAAGGAATAGAAGTGGATTTAGGCTGAACGACGCTTTCGGTTTTCGAAGCAGTCGGTGTGTTTTGGGTGGCGCACGCCGATAAAACAGCGGCGGTAATCAAGCTGAGGGAGAGAGGGAAAAGACGTTGAACGTTCATTGGATACCGTGTCGTTTTTAGAATCAAAATAGCCGCTTATTTTAAATGATTTATGCGGAATAACCGAATTACAAACCGATATTTACATTTTCAAAGCCCGGAAATGACTCAGGCCGTCTGAAATATGAAACACTTTTGAGGTATTCCTAATTCAGACGGCCTGTTATGAAGGAAGTCATCAATCGGGTTTGTGTTCGATATAGTCTTGCGGTTTGTCGGCTTTGCCGGTGCGCGTAACCGTGTATTCGCCTTCGATAATGTCTTCATCATCTTTGGCAGGGCCGTAAGTTTGGCGGCTTTGGAAAGACTGTGCAGAAGAAACGGGCGTATTGCCTTTAAACGGAATCAGCAAGAGCAGGGCGACGGCGGTTGAAATAAAACCGGGGCTGAGCAGGAAAACCGCGGCGGCGGTATAGCGAATCGGCCACAGCATTTGATAGAGGGAAATGTTTTGTCCGCTGCGGACGGCTGCGCCTGCGAGCAAAAGGCCGGAAATACCGGTATGGCGCAGCATAAAAATACCGCTGATAAAGCTGACGGCCATCACAAACAGCGTCCAGCCGCCACCTATCCAGTCGGCAACCCAGACGATGGACATGATTTCCAAAAAGATTAAAACCAAAAAACCGATTCCAAAATACTGCATAAGTGTTTGTTCCTTCATTCAACGGATAGTGTCAATTGTGTTTTATCTAGATAAAGATAAACCTTATTTTTTCAAGCAAATGCTGTGTGAAAAAGGGTAAACGGGCGATGAGGCCGTCTGAACGGAGATAAAAAGAAGACTGATGTTTCAGACGGCCTTTAGATATTCTATCGCATCACATTGTTCCAATCGCTTTCAAAATAACTGACGAGAATTTGGTTGTTCAAATAATTTGCTTCCACCTTGCGCCTTACCATATCAGGCGGAAAGCGAAACATTTCGGCAACGGTCTGGGCATTGAGATAGCGGGTGGGTACGTCGAATTTTTGCGGAATGGGGAAGTTTTGGTCAAACCCTGCCAACACAAATCCCCATTCGCCAAATGAGGGGACGTAAACATGATAGGGCGCGGTATTCAATTTGGCCGCTTCGAGGGTAGCAACGACCGACCAGTAGGCATTGGGTGCGAAATAAGGCGAAGTCGATTGCACAACAATCTTACCTTGCGGCTCAAGATGGCGGGCAACGAGGCGGTACATGGGGACGGAGTAAAGTTTGCCCAGCGAGAAATTGGAGGGGTCGGGCAGGTCGATGATGATAACGTCGAATTTTTCAGACGACCCTTCCAGCCATTTGGCGGCATCGTCGTTGACGACGTGCATTTTGGGATGGGATAGCGAGCCTTGATTGAGTGCGCTTAAGGTGGCTGAGGTTTTAAAGGTGGCGGTCATGTCGGGGTCGAGATCGATCAAAGTAACATTTTTGACCTGCGGATATTTTAAGACTTCGCGTGCCGCCAATCCGTCGCCGCCACCGAGAATCAGGACGCGTTCGGCATTCGGCACCATCTGCATGGCGGGTAGGACGAGTGCTTCATGGTAACGGGCTTCGTCGCGTGAGGAGAATTGCAGGTTGCCGTTGATATAGAGGCGGGTGTCGTCTTTCCAGCGGGTAACGACCAGCCGTTGGTAGGGTGAATGGCTTTGATAGACGACGGGATCGCCGAAATAGCTTTGTTCGGCTTTGAAGGAAATGCGGTCGGCGTAGGCGAAGGTGATGGCGAGGATGGACAAGACAATCAGCGCGCGCAGGCGGATGGCGTGATAGCGGGGTAATTCTGCTTTAAACACGCGGGCGGTCAGATAGGCGACGGCGGCGTTGAAAATGCCAAACAACAAGGCGGAACGCGCCATGCCGAGTTTGGGGGCGAGCAGGAGCGGAAACAACAGAGAGACGGCAAGTGCACCCAAGTAGTCGAAGGTCAATACTTTGGAAACGAGTTCTTTAAATTCCGCACCTTTTTGGTTTAACACGCGCATAACCAAAGGGATTTCCATGCCGACAACCATGCCGACAATCAGTACAAAAGCGTAGAGCAGGGTGCGGAACGGGGCTGCGGATAAACCGAAGGCTACAAATAATGCCAGCGCAGAAATACCGCCGATGATGCCGACCAGAAGTTCGATTTCGATAAAGCGGTGCAACACGTCTTTATCTTTGATGTATTGGGTCAGGTGGGCACCGATACCCATTGAAAACAGATAAAGCCCGATGACGGAGGAAAACTGCAAAATACTGTCGCCCAAAAGATAGCTTGCGAGCGCGGCGATGATAAGCTCGTAAGCGAGGCCGCAGCTGGCGACGATAAAAACGGAGATGATGAGGGTGCGGTGGGCGTTCATGATGACGTTTTTGTTGTTTGAGTGTGGGCAATGTAATGATTTTTAAGGTGGGCTGCAAGTTTAAATTATAGGATGTAGAAAAGGCCGTCTGAACAAATTGTTTCAGACGGCCTTTAATCTGTCAGGCATTAATAGCGGTGTTTGAATACCATGCCCACTGCGTAAGAAGATTTTTTCGGCAAATCTTCATCGTATTTCGGATTGACGTTTTCTTTCAACCAGCCGGCACCGAGTGTGGCGGTTGTCCGTTTGGAGAAGCTGTAATCGGTGCTGACGGCGACGTGTTTGTAGTCTTCGCCGACAGAGCTTTTACCGTAGGCAAAGCCGATTTGAGGTTTGAAATTGCCCACTTTGTATGAGCCGGACACCATAAATTCTTTGGTGTTGTTGATTTCTTTGTCGTAAGAACCGGCTACGTTGCCCGCTGCATCTTTCCATACGCCCCAGCAGCTGAAGCCGTCGCAAGTGTTTTTGGCGTATTGGAACGCAGCATCGACGGAGATTTTGTCTTTGCTGTATCCGGCCATGAATGCGTGTGCTTGGAAGTCTTTGGTTTCGGTTGGAGAGTCGTTGGGTGCGTATTCGGCAGCGTAGTGCGCGTTAAAGCCGTTGTTTGGGTGGTAGTAGTCTACACCCCAGCCGAAGACCCAGTCGCCGTCACGTTTTTTGTCCGGATTCCAGTCATTGTTGTTGCGCGCGGCATTGGAACCGGGGGAAACGTTGAATTTGAATTGGAAACCGTTTTTCCAAGGCGACTCATAAGCCATGGAAACACGGCGTTGGCCGAAGCGAGAAATTTTGCCGAACTCCAAAATCGGGCTGTTGGTGTCGAACGGGTTCAGATAAATGCTGTTCATGGGCGTACTGATGTAACCCATTTTGACGGTGCCGAGGTTTTTGTAGCTGTTGAGCGCGACGTATGAGTCGGCAGTACCCCAGCCGCCCCAGCGGTCGGAATCGAAGTAAATAAAGGAGCCAAGTTGCCATTTCAGCCATAAGTCGTTGTTGAGTCGTACTTCATCGGAGAGATAAAGACTGGAACTTTTATCGGAAATGGTTGTAGAGGTTACACCGGTTTTATTGTTGTGTTCGACCTCGGTCATGATGTAGATGGTGCCGCTCATTTTAGGTTCGGCGTGGGCGGCGCTTATGGAAGAGCCTATGAGGGTAGTGGCAATAAAGTAAGATAACTTCTTCATTTGATTCTCCTTTTTATGTCTTTTTCTTGCTTATGGCGAAAGAGTTCGGATAATCTTATTTGACAAATCATAAAAAATCAATACATTTGTAACTTATCGTAGGATAAATTGAAAAATAGTTTTCAGTTACGTATTTTTGTGTTAATTTGCCGACAATCTTAGACGGCTATATTATTTTGATGGAATATGTGGTTTAAAACACTATTTTCATGGTTTGAAATAGATGATTTAACTATGCTGGAGAACTTCATAAATAAATGTAGTTGAGTGTAGTTTGAATAATTAGGCCGTCTGAAAAAGAAGAATACCCAAAAGAAGGAATGAAATATGGCCGGAAAAACCTATCCGCTGTTGGCTGCATCATTGGCTGCCGTATTCGCATTGTCGGCGTGCAGCCGCGATGTCAAGCCTGCTCCTGAGTTTAAACGTACCGATTATGAGCGCGTGGTGGTCAGCAACGGCGTCGAGCCGGGTACGCTGGATCCGCAGATGAGCGGCGATATGGCGGCGGGTGCGATTATCCGCCAGCTGATGGATGGTTTGGTCGGTACGGATGCCGAAGGCAAAACCATTCCTGCTTTAGCGGAAAGATGGGAAAGCAAGGGCGAGCGTGTCTGGACTTTCCATCTGCGTGATGCCAAATGGAGCAATGGCGATCCGATTACTGCCGAAGATTTTGTATACAGCTTCCGCCGTCTTGCCGATCCAGCCACCGGCGCACCTTTCGGCAGCTATTTGGTCGATGCCCAAGTGGAAAATGCGGAAGATATATTAAACGGCAAAGCCAAGCCTGAGACATTGGGTGTCAAGGCGTTGGACGCAAAAACCCTGCAATTTACGCTGATTGCGCCGGTACCTTATTTCCCCGATATGCTGATTCAGCAATTCACTTTCCCAGTTCATCGCGCCACTGTCGAAAAATACGGCAATAAGTGGACGCAGCCCGGTCATTATGTTTCCAGTGGCGCTTATCTGTTAACGGATTGGAAAGTCAACAGCCACATTAATATGGAACGCAATCCCAATTATTACGATAAAGACAAAGTGGCCATTCCAAAGGCGGTTTTTCTGTCAGGCAGCGGCGAGTACAACCGTTATCGCGCCAATGAAATTGATGTGACTTACGGCATTCCCAGCGATCAGGTCAAAGTGGCGGATATTGAGTTTCCAGGCCAAGTAAGACGCACAACTTCCTTGTGCAGCTGGTATTTGGAGCCGAACCACGAAGCGGCGCCATTTAATGATCCGCGTGTCCGCAAGGCGCTCAATATGCTGACGCGCCGCGACATCGTCGTCAAAGTGGGCGGCCGTGGCGATACGCCTGCGTTCCAATTGACGCCGCCGCAAATGCAGGGCGTGATTCCTGTTTATCCGGAGTGGAAAGAGTGGACGCCTGAAAAACGCATCGAAACCGCACGCAAACTGTTGAACGAAGCAGGCTACAACGATGACCATCCGCTTGAGTTCGATATTTTGTACAGCACCAGCGAAGCGTCTAAAAAACAAATCACTGCCGTGCAGTCGGTGTGGAAGGCCGCCATTCCGTTTATCCGTCCGACTTTGTCCAACGAGGAATGGAAAACTTATTTGGATACGCGCGCGCAAGGCAATTTCAAGGTTTCGTTCAGCGGCTGGTGTTCCGATTTCAACGATCCGGCAGGCATGCTCAATATCTTGAAATCCAACAATTCAAACAATGCATTCCGCTACAAAAGCGCGGTGTTTGACGCATTTATGAACAATACGCTGAAAGATGGTGTCAGCAAGGAAGCGCGCAGCCAGCTCTATGCCGATGCGGAGAAGCAGCTTCAAGAAGACGCTGCACTGATTCCACTGTATCATCAGGTTGAAGTGCGTATGGTCAAACCCGATATTATCGGCTATTCCGACAAAGACCCTTTGCGGAATTACACGGTCAAGAGCTGGTCGTTCGCACCGAAAAAATAGATTGATTATAGACAGCACAAGTTTTCAGACGACCTTGATGACAGAGGCCGTCTGAAACAACAGGAGACATAACACATGAAATCTGTACAACAACGTTTGTCCGCTTTACGCGAAGCCATGAAAAAACATGGCGTGGACGCGTTTGTCATTCCTTCCGCCGATCCACACCTTTCCGAATACCTGCCCGAGCATTGGCAGGCACGCCGCGATTTTTCCGGCTTTACCGGTTCGGCCGGCACTTTGGTGGTAACCACCGATAAAGCAGGCGTGTGGACGGACAGCCGCTATTGGGAACAGGCAGGCCAACAGCTTGCGCCAAACGGCATCGAGCTGCAAAAAATGGGCGTTGATGCGCCTTATACCGAGTGGTTGGTACAAAATCTGCCTGAGGGCGCAGTGGTCGGCGCGCCTGCCGATATGTTCGCACTCAGCGGCGAGCGCGGTTTGAAACAGGCACTTGCCGCCAAAAACATCCGCCTCGAATATCCTGAAACCTTGTTGGACGAAGTGTGGGACGACCGTCCTGCATTGCCGACTCCGGAAATCTACGTTCACCATCCCGACTATGTTTCCGAAACGGCGGCCGAAAAACTGGCCCGTATCCGTGCGGCCATGAAAGAGCAGGGTGCAGAGGCGCATTTGGTTTCTTCTTTGGACGACATCGCTTGGATTACCAATCTGCGCGGTGATGATGTGCCGTTCAACCCTGTGTTCTTGTCCCATTTGTTTATCAGCCAAGACAAAGCCGTATTGTTTACCGATGCAGGCCGTCTGAAAGCCGAATCTGCCGAAGCTTTAAAAGCGGCAGGTTTTGAAGTCTTGCCTTATGCGCAGGCGGCGGACTATTTGGCAGGCGTTAAGGACGCATTGCTGATTGATCCAAACAAAACTGCTGTAGGCACTTTGCGCCGCCTGCCTGAAGACGTTCGTTTGATTGAAGCCATCCACCCAAGCACATTCTTCAAATCGGTTAAATCCGATGCCGACATCGCCCATATCCGCAATACCATGGCGGAAGACGGCGCGGCATTGTGCGGCTTCTTTGCCGAGTTTGAACAAATCTTGGCAGACGGCGGCGAATTGAGCGAACTGGACATCGACGGCATGCTCTACAAACACCGCAGCCAACGTCCTGGCTTTATTTCGCCAAGTTTCGACACCATTGCCGGCTACAATGCCAATGCCGCCTTGCCTCATTACAGCGCGACACCAGAAAACAACAGTAAAATCAAAGGCGACGGTATGCTGCTGATTGACTCCGGCGGCCAATACTGGGGTGGTACGACCGACATCACGCGCGTGGTGCCCGTCGGCAATCCGAGTGCGGCCATGAAACGCGACTACACTTTGGTGTTGAAAGCGCATATTTCTCTGGCTGAGACCATTTTCCCTGAAAACATCAAAGGCCCGATGATTGATGCCATCTGCCGCAAATCGCTCTGGCAGGCGCAATGCGATTACGGTCACGGTACAGGTCATGGCGTGGGCTATTTCCTCAATGTGCATGAAGGTCCGCAAAGCATTGCCGTTGCCGCCGTGCCGCAACCGCATCACGCGATGAAGTCAGGCATGCTGACTTCCAACGAGCCGGGTCTTTACCGTCCGGGCAA
>NZ_CATNVN010000058.1:0-10507 GCF_951230505.1 uncultured Neisseria sp. | reverse complement strand
CTCAACCCGAATCCAGTTTCCGTATTCCTACAAACGCTTCGGGTTTTAAAATATCTGTATCCCCAACAGCATTCATATACTAATTAATAAAAATTAAAAAACGTATACCTTCGCTTCAGCCTTATTGTATTTATTAGTTTTGATAACTATTTGTATTTATTGATTTTAAATTTTCAGATAGTTGATGATTGAAATTTTACAGGCCGTCTGAAAACAGTTTTTAGAACGATTGTTTCTTTTTAAACGGTTCGTTTCAAGTTGTGAAAAAACCGAGCCGTCCGATTAATACTGAAAAAAGTCTATAAAGGAGAAATATGATGAGCCAACACTCTGCCGGAGCGCGTTTCCGTCAAGCCGTGAAAGAATCGAATCCTCTTGCCGTCGTCGGTTGTGTCAATGCTTATTTTGCACGATTGGCCACCCAAAGCGGTTTCAAAGCGATTTACCTGTCCGGCGGCGGCGTGGCAGCCTGCTCTTGCGGTATCCCTGATTTGGGCATTACCACAATGGAAGATGTGCTGATTGACGCACGACGCATTACGGACAACGTGGATACGCCTTTGCTGGTGGACATCGATGTGGGTTGGGGCGGTGCATTCAATATTGCCCGTACCATTCGTAACTTTGAACGCGCTGGTGTTGCAGCGGTTCACATCGAAGATCAGGTAGCGCAGAAACGCTGCGGCCACCGTCCGAACAAAGCCATCGTTTCTAAAGATGAAATGGTCGACCGTATCAAAGCTGCCGTAGATGCGCGCGTTGATGAGAACTTTGTGATTATGGCGCGTACCGATGCTCTAGCGGTAGAAGGTTTGGATGCCGCTATCGAACGCGCTCAGGCTTGTGTCGAAGCCGGTGCAGACATGATTTTCCCTGAAGCCATGACCGATTTGAAAATGTACCGCCAATTTGCAGATGCAGTAAAAGTACCTGTATTGGCCAACATTACCGAGTTTGGTTCCACTCCGCTTTATACCCAAAGCGAACTGGCTGAAAACGGCGTGTCGCTGGTACTGTATCCGCTGTCATCGTTCCGCGCAGCAAGCAAAGCCGCTCTGAATGTTTATGAAGCGATTATGCGCGATGGCACTCAGGCCGCAGTGGTTGACACTATGCAAACCCGTGCCGAGCTGTACGAGCATCTGAACTATCATGCCTTCGAGCAAAAACTGGATAAATTGTTTCAAAAATAAGTAACCGCTTTCAGACGGCCTTTCAACAAATCCGCATCAGCCGTCTGAAAAATAAAACCCATAAAAATACAAAGGAGAAATACCATGACTGAAACTACTCAAACCCCGACTTTCAAACCTAAAAAATCCGTTGCGCTTTCTGGTGTTGCGGCCGGTAATACTGAATTGTGTACTGTTGGCCGTACCGGTAACGATTTGAGCTATCGCGGTTACGACATTCTGGACTTAGCACAAAAATGCGAGTTTGAAGAAGTCGCCCACCTGCTGATTCACGGCCATCTGCCCAATAAATTCGAGCTGGCCGCTTATAAAACCAAGCTCAAATCCATGCGCGGCCTGCCTATCCGTGTGATTAAAGTTTTGGAAAGCCTGCCTGCACATACCCATCCGATGGATGTGATGCGTACTGGCGTATCCATGCTGGGCTGCGTTCATCCTGAACGTGAAAGCCATCCGGAAAGTGAAGCGCGCGACATCGCCGACAAACTGATCGCCAGCCTCGGCAGCATCCTGCTGTACTGGTATCAATATTCGCACAATGGCAAACGCATTGAAGTTGAAAGCGACGAAGAGACCATCGGCGGTCATTTCCTGCACCTGTTGCACGGCAAACGCCCAAGCGAATCACACATCAAAGCCATGCACGTTTCACTGATTCTGTATGCCGAACACGAGTTCAACGCTTCTACCTTCACCGCCCGCGTGATTGCCGGTACAGGCTCTGATATGTACTCCTGCATTACCGGTGCAATCGGCGCATTGAAAGGTCCGAAACACGGCGGTGCGAACGAGGTGGCTTACGATATTCAAAAACGCTACCGCAATGCCGACGAAGCCGAAGCCGACATCCGCGAACGTATCGGCCGCAAAGAAATCGTGATCGGTTTCGGTCATCCGGTGTACACCATTTCCGACCCTCGCAATGTTGTCATTAAAGAAGTGGCACGCGGTTTGAGCAAAGAAACCGGCGATATGCGCCTCTTTGACATTGCCGAACGTTTGGAGAGCGTGATGTGGGAAGAGAAAAAAATGTTCCCGAATCTGGACTGGTTCTCCGCCGTTTCCTACCAAAAATTGGGCGTACCGACCGCTATGTTCACACCGCTGTTCGTAATTTCCCGTACAACCGGTTGGAGCGCACACGTTCTCGAGCAACGCAAAGACGGCAAAATCATCCGTCCGAGCGCAAACTACACAGGCCCTGAAGATTTGGCATTCGTGGAGATTGAAAACCGCTAATACGCGTAACAGCAGGGTGGGCCGCCTGCCCACCCCATCTCGAAATGCCGTTTGAAAACAATGAATAAATGATGTTTTCGTTTTTCGACGGCCTAGTGCAGTATGCGAGAGAGAGAGCCGGCCGTTTGGAAAACATGCTGCTCTGCTGTCGTCATTCCCATACAGGCAGAAATTCAAAAGTTGAAATGTTCTGCTGTAAAGAGTGCTGAAAGATTTAAGTTTGGATTTCCGTCTATACGGGAATGATGGTAGCGGAGCAGCAATTTTTTTTCATGCTGCGAATAGATTTCAGACAACAAGCAATAAAACAGAATTTATGGTTTCAGACGGCCTTAAGGTCCGAATTAACAGGCCGTCTGAAACCCCAAAACCAAAAAAAGAATAGATTTAGGAGAACCGACATGACTGCCAACCAACGCTACCGCAAAGCTTTGCCCGGTACGGATTTGGAATATTACGACGCGCGTCAGGCGTGTGAAGACATCAAACCAGGCTCTTACGACAAGCTGCCTTATACAAGCCGCATCTTGGCTGAGAACTTGGTCAACCGCGCAGACAAAGTCGACCTGCCTACGCTGCAAAGCTGGTTGGGCCAGCTGATTGAGGGAAAACAGGAAATCGACTTCCCTTGGTATCCGGCGCGCGTGGTGTGTCACGATATTCTGGGTCAGACAGCGTTGGTGGATTTGGCAGGCCTGCGCGATGCGATTGCCGAAAAAGGCGGCGATCCTTCCAAAGTGAATCCTGTGGTGCAAACCCAGCTCATCGTCGACCACTCTCTGGCCGTTGAATGCGGCGGTTACGATCCCGATGCCTTCCGTAAAAACCGCGAAATCGAAGATCGACGCAACGAAGACCGTTTCCACTTCATCAACTGGACAAAAACCGCATTTGAAAATGTGGACGTGATTCCAGCGGGTAACGGCATTATGCACCAAATCAACTTGGAAAAAATGTCGCCGGTTGTCCAAGTCAAAAACGGCGTAGCATTCCCTGATACCTGCGTCGGTACAGACTCTCATACGCCGCACGTCGATTCACTGGGCGTAATTTCCGTAGGCGTGGGCGGTTTGGAAGCCGAAACCGTAATGTTGGGCCGTGCATCCATGATGCGTCTGCCTGATATTGTCGGCGTGGAGCTGACCGGCAAACGTCAACCGGGCATTACTGCCACAGACATCGTGTTAGCACTGACCGAATTCTTGCGTAAAGAGCGCGTGGTTGGCGCATTTGTCGAGTTTTTCGGCGAGGGTGCAAGAAGCCTGTCTATCGGCGACCGTGCCACCATTTCCAATATGACCCCTGAGTTCGGCGCGACTGCTGCGATGTTCGCTATTGATGAGCAAACCATTGATTATTTGAAACTGACCGGTCGCGATGATGAGCAGGTGAAATTGGTGGAAACCTACGCCAAAACCGCAGGCTTGTGGGCAGATGCCTTGAAAACCGCCGTTTATCCGCGCGTATTGAAATTTGATTTGAGCAGCGTAACGCGCAACATGGCAGGTCCAAGTAACCCGCATGCCCGTTTTGCGACCGCCGATTTGGCCAGCAAAGGCTTGGCTAAATCTTATGAAGAGCCTTCAGACGGCCAAATGCCTGACGGTGCAGTGATTATTGCCGCGATTACTTCGTGTACCAATACTTCCAATCCGCGTAACGTTGTCGCCGCCGCGCTGTTAGCACGCAATGCCAACCGTCTCGGCTTGAAACGCAAACCTTGGGTGAAATCTTCGTTTGCCCCGGGTTCAAAAGTAGCCGAAATCTATTTGAAAGAAGCAGGCTTGTTGCCTGAAATGGAAAAACTCGGCTTCGGTATCGTTGCCTTCGCATGTACCACCTGTAACGGCATGAGCGGTGCGCTGGATCCGAAAATCCAGAAAGAAATCATCGACCGCGATTTGTACGCCACCGCCGTATTGTCAGGCAACCGCAACTTCGACGGCCGTATCCATCCGTATGCGAAACAGGCTTTCCTTGCTTCGCCTCCGTTGGTCGTTGCCTACGCGCTGGCAGGCAGTATCCGTTTCGATATTGAAAACGACGTACTCGGCGTTGCAGACGGCAAAGAAATCCGCCTGAAAGACATCTGGCCTACCGATGAAGAAATCGATGCTATCGTTGCCGAATATGTGAAACCGCAACAATTCCGTGACGTTTATATCCCGATGTTCGACACCGGCACAGCACAAAAAGCACCAAGCCCGCTGTACGACTGGCGTCCAATGTCCACCTATATCCGCCGCCCGCCTTACTGGGAAGGCGCACTGGCAGGGGAACGCACATTGAGCGGTATGCGTCCGCTGGCAATTTTGCCCGACAACATCACCACCGACCACCTCTCGCCGTCCAATGCGATTTTGGCCAGCAGTGCCGCAGGCGAATATTTGGCGAAAATGGGTTTGCCTGAAGAAGACTTCAACTCTTACGCAACCCACCGCGGCGACCACTTGACCGCCCAACGCGCAACCTTCGCCAATCCGAAACTGTTTAACGAAATGGTGAGAAACGAAGACGGCAGCGTACGCCAAGGTTCGCTGGCACGCGTTGAACCAGAAGGTAAAACCATGCGCATGTGGGAAGCCATCGAAACCTATATGAACCGCAAACAGCCGCTCATCATCATTGCCGGTGCGGACTACGGTCAAGGCTCAAGCCGCGACTGGGCTGCAAAAGGCGTACGTCTCGCCGGCGTGGAAGCGATTGTTGCCGAAGGCTTCGAGCGTATCCACCGCACCAACTTGATCGGTATGGGCGTGTTGCCGCTGCAGTTCAAACCGGGTACCAACCGCCACACCCTGCAACTGGACGGTACGGAAACCTACGACGTTGTCGGCGAACGCACACCGCGCTGCGACCTGACCCTCGTGATTCACCGTAAAAACGGCGAAACCGTCAAAGTTCCGGTTACCTGTCGCCTCGATACTGCAGAAGAAGTGTTGGTATATGAAGCCGGTGGCGTGTTGCAACGTTTCGCACAAGACTTCTTAGAAGGAAATGCAGCGTAAGGTAAATCGGGTATCTTCAAAATGCCCAAGTTACGCTAAAAAAGGTTTTCAGACGGCCTCGAATGTTTGAGAGGCCGTCTGAAAAAACCATACTAGAAATACAAAGGAGAACTCGAAATGCCGCAAATTAAAATTCCAGCCGTTTACTACCGCGGCGGTACATCTAAAGGCATTTTTTTCAAACGCACCGATCTGCCGGCCGCTGCGCAGGAAGCAGGCGAGGCGCGCGACAAAATTCTCTTGCGCGTACTCGGCAGCCCCGACCCTTACGGCAAACAGATTGACGGTTTGGGCAATGCCAGTTCGTCCACCAGCAAAGCCGTGATTTTGGATAAATCCGAACGCGTCGATCACGATGTCGATTATTTGTTCGGACAAGTTTCCATCGACAAACCTTTTGTCGATTGGAGTGGCAACTGCGGCAATCTGACCGCCGCCGTGGGCGCATTTGCCATCGAACAAGGCTTGGTCGACAAATCCAAAATCCCTTCAGACGGCCTGTGTACCGTCAAAATTTGGCAGAAAAACATCGGCAAAACCATTATTGCCCATGTACCGATGCAAAACGGCGCAGTTTTGGAAACAGGCGATTTTGAGCTTGACGGCGTAACGTTCCCGGCAGCCGAAGTACAAATCGAATTTCTTGATCCGGCCGACGGAGAAGGCAGTATGTTCCCAACCGGCAATTTAGTCGATGAAATTGATGTGCCGAATATAGGCCGTCTGAAAGCCACGCTTATCAATGCTGGGATTCCAACCATTTTCCTGAATGCTGCAGATTTGGGCTACACAGGCAAAGAGTTGCAAGACGACATCAACAACGATGCCGCCGCTCTGGAAAAATTTGAAACCATCCGCGCGTATGGTGCGCTGAAAATGGGCTTGATCAGCGACGTATCCGAAGCTGCCACTCGCGCCCATACTCCGAAAGTCGCTTTTGTCGCTCCTGCGGCCGATTACACCGCTTCAAGTGGCAAAACCGTCCAAGCTACCGACATCGATTTATTGGTACGCGCACTGAGCATGGGCAAATTGCACCACGCCATGATGGGTACCGCTTCAGTTGCCATCGCTACCGCCGCCGCCGTGCCCGGTACGCTGGTCAACCTTGCAGCCGGAGGCGGAGCGCGTAAAGAAGTCCGTTTCGGCCATCCGTCAGGCACACTGCGTGTCGGTGCAGCCGCCGAATGTCAGGACGGACAATGGACGGCCACCAAAGCGGTCATGAGCCGTAGTGCACGCGTGATTATGGAAGGACAAGTCCGGGTGCCGGAAGATTGCTTTTAAGTTTTCAGACGGCCACGCTATTAAACAAGGCCGTCTGAAAACCAAATAAGCGGATTTTAGTCAGGTAGCGATACCTGCAATGGAGATTAGGATTGGGCATCAAGCCTGACTAAACACCAAACCAAAGGCAATCCGGAAAGCGTTCGCTTTTCAGACGGCCTGAAGTCAAAAATAATCAAAAATTCAAAGGAGAAACACCATGTCCAACCAACTCATTCTTGTTCTGAACTGCGGCAGTTCTTCGCTCAAAGGTGCCGTTATCGACCGTAAAAACGGTAAAGTTCTCCTAAGCTGTCTCGGCGAACGTTTGGGTACGCCCGAAGCAATCATTACGTTCAGCAAAGACGGTAAAAAATGCCAAGCTCCCTTGGCAGGGCGCAACTGTCACGCCGGCGCGGTGGGTATGCTGTTGAAAGAGCTTGAAAAACACGGCTTGCACGACCGCATTAAAGCCATCGGCCACCGCATTGCCCACGGCGGCGAGAAATACAATGAATCTGTTTTGATCGACCAGGCGGTCATGGACGAACTCAAAGCCTGCATTCCGCTCGCTCCGCTGCACAACCCTGCCAATATCAACGGTATTTTGGCTGCGCAAGAGCATTTCCCAGGCCTGCCCAATGTCGGCGTGATGGATACTTCGTTCCACCAAACCATGCCGGAGCGTGCCTACACTTATGCAGTTCCGCGTGAATTGCGCAAAAAATACGCTTTCCGCCGCTACGGTTTCCACGGTACCAGCATGCGTTATGTTGCCCCGGAAGCCGCACGCATCTTGGGCAAACCGCTGGAAGACATCCGTATGATTATTGCCCACTTAGGCAATGGCGCATCCATTACCGCCATTAAAAACGGCAAATCCGTCGATACCAGTATGGGCTTCACACCGATCGAAGGCTTGGTGATGGGTACTCGCTGCGGCGACATCGATCCGGGCGTATACAGCTATCTGACTTCCCATGCCGGTTTGGATGTTGCCCAAGTTGATGAAATGTTGAACAAAAAATCAGGATTGCTCGGTATTTCCGAACTTTCCAACGACTGCCGTTCTTTGGAAATCGCGGCGGACGAAGGTCATGAAGGTGCGCGTTTGGCCCTGGAAGTCATGACCTACCGCCTTGCCAAATATATTGCTTCGATGGCTGTGGCTTGTGGCGGCGTTGACGCACTCGTGTTTACCGGCGGTATCGGCGAAAACTCGCGTAATATCCGCGCTAAAACTGTTTCCTACTTGGATTTCTTAGGTCTGCACATCGACACCAAAGCCAATATGGACAAACGCTACGGCAACTCCGGTATCATTAGCCCGACAGGTTCTATGCCGGCTGTTTTGGTTGTTCCAACCAATGAAGAGCTGATGATTGCCCACGATACTGCTCAGTTGGCCGGCTTTTTGGAAGAAGTAGGCTAGGGCGAAGATTTTCCTAGATCATAAACAATAAAAAGTGCGGATTCATCATCCGCACTTTTTTAATTACATCTTAATCAAGCCACTTGGGTTTGATGTTCGTCGCCGTTGCGCTCACGAACTGCGCCCAAGCGGTAAACGGTTTCGCCTTGTTCGCTCAAGAATGCCTGTATCGCATCGGCATCTTCTTTGGCAATGATAACGACCATGCCGATACCGCAGTTGAATGTACGGTACATTTCTTGGGTTTCCACATTGCCTGCTTTTTGCAGCCATTGGAACAGTTTAGGCAATTCCCACGCTTTGGCATCGATTTGTGCGACGGTATTTTCAGGTAAAACGCGTGGTACGTTTTCGGTAATGCCGCCACCGGTAATATGGGCCATGCCTTTAATGGTGAATTTTTCCAAAGCGGCAAGGATAGGTTTCACATACAGGCGGGTAGGGGCGATGATGGCTTCGCGCAAGGTTTTGCCGTTGTCAAATTCCGCGTCCAAATCAGGATTGTCACGCTCGATGATTTTGCGTACCAACGAATAGCCGTTGGAGTGTGCGCCGTTGGAAGCCAAGCCCAAAACAACGTCTCCGGCCTGAATGTTGCGGCCGTTGATGACGCGTTCTTTTTCAACCACGCCGACGGCAAAACCGGCCAAGTCGTATTCGCCTTCAGGATACATGCCCGGCATTTCGGCAGTTTCACCGCCAATCAAAGCGCAACCGGATTCTTCGCAGCCTTGGGCAATGCCTTTAATCACATCAGTCGCGCGGGCAACATCCAGTTTGCCGCAAGCGAAATAGTCCAAGAAGAACAAAGGTTCTGCACCTTGAACCAAAATGTCGTTGACGCTCATGGCAACCAAATCGATGCCGACAGTATCGTGTTTGTCCCAGTCGAATGCCAGTTTCAGCTTGGTGCCGACACCATCCGTACCGGAAACCAATACCGGATTTTTGTATTTTTTGCCGATTTCGACCAAAGCGCCGAAACCGCCCAAATCACCCAACACTTCAGGGCGCATAGTACGCTTGGCAAAAGGTTTGATGTTTTCGACCAGTTGATCGCCTGCGTCGATATCCACGCCTGCGTCACGATAGCTCAAAGAAGTGCTCATTGGATTTCCTTATTCGGGTATGGGTAGATTGTCGGAGCGTATTTTATCTTAAATTAGAGGATTCAGGCTGAATTTTTTGGCATTATTGTCAACAATTTTTATTTTATCTTAATAGCCGTCGCGCTTTCAGACGGCCTTTGTGAATCTGTTATACTGCTTATTTATTTCGAAAACCTTAAACATCAATTGGGAAATACCTTTTTATGTATCAAAAGAAAGCGCGAGGCGCAAAACCGTGGATTATTATGGCTTGCGTTATCGCGGCCTTTATTTGGCTTTTATATGCCTTAGGCAATGTTTTGACGCCGTTTATTGTGGCTGCCGTTTTAGCCTATGTTTTGAATCCCTTGGTCGAATGGCTGCAATTGAAGCGTATCCGCCGCGCACCGGCCTCTATGATTATTATGGCGCTTGCTTTGCTGATATTACTGGCGTTGATGCTGATTATTATACCTATGCTGTTAAATCAGTTTAATAATCTGGCCGAACGCCTGCCGCAAATCGTGGGCTTTGTTCAAAACAAACTGCTACCGTGGCTCAACAGCGTCAGCGGGGATTATATTCAAATCGATCAAGAATCAATCATCGCATGGTTGCAGTCGCATACGGATGAGTTGAGCAATACGCTCAAAGCATGGATTCCTACCTTGATGCGTCAGAGCGGTAACGTCATCAGCGGCGTCAGCAATTTGGTGTTGCTGCCTTTGCTGCTGTATTACTTCTTGTTGGACTGGAAACGTTGGTCTTCCGGAATCAGCAAACTGGTTCCACGCCGTTTTATCGAGACCTACACGCGTATCAGTGGCAATATGGACGAAGTCTTAGGCGAGTTTCTGCGCGGCCAGCTGATGGTTATGATGATTATGGGCTTGGTCTATGGCTTGGGCTTGATGCTGGTCGGTTTGGATTCCGGCTTTGCCATCGGTATGATTGCCGGTATTTTGGTATTTATTCCGTATTTGGGCGCATTTACTGGCCTTTTGCTGGCGACAGTTGCCGCGCTTTTGCAATATGGCTCATGGCAGGGCTTATTGATGGTCTGGGCTGTATTCGGTGTCGGACAATTCTTGGAAAGCTTTTTCATTACGCCTAAAATCGTTGGCGACCGCATCGGTTTGTCTCCATTCTGGGTGATTTTCTCATTGATGGCTTTCGGACAACTGATGGGTTTTGTCGGTATGCTTGCCGGCTTGCCGCTTGCCGCCGTAACATTGGTTTTATTGCGTGAAGGCGCATCTGCTTATTTCGGCAGCCGTTTCT
>NZ_CATNVN010000057.1:0-10959 GCF_951230505.1 uncultured Neisseria sp. | reverse complement strand
TATAATTGTCGCGGTCGGTATCGCGTTCCAAGTCGGCCAAATCGCGATCACAATGTTTGGCAAGCAAGCGGTTCAGTTTCTCTTTGATTTTCAGCAGCTCTTTAGCGTGAATTTCAATATCGGAAGCCTGACCGGCCAAGCCGCCGCTGATGAGCGGTTGGTGAATCATGATGCGGCTGTTGGGCAGGGCAAAGCGTTTACCTTTTTCGCCTGCAGACAACAAGAATGCACCCATGCTTGCCGCTTGGCCTAAGCATAAGGTAGAAACATGAGGCTTGATGAAGTTCATGGTGTCGTAAATTGACATCCCGGCAGTAACCGATCCGCCTGGAGAGTTGATATAGAAGAAGATATCTTTATCTGGGTTTTCGCTTTCCAAAAACAGCAGTTGCGCGACAACCAGATTGGCAGATTCGTCTGTTACCGGGCCGACCAAGAAAACGATGCGCTCTTTCAAAAGGCGTGAGTAGATGTCGAATGCGCGCTCGCCGCGACCGCTTTGTTCGATAACGGTAGGGACAAGGTAGTTATTGAAATCGAAGGACATTTTTGTCTCCTGTTAATGATGGAAAAGCACCAAAGCCATTTAAAGCGCTTCGGTGCTTTTGATTGTCTGTTTCAGACGGCCTTAGAGCAATTAAGCTTGTGCGCCCATTACTTCGTCAAAAGAAAGCGCTTTTTCAGTTACTTTGGCTTTGCTCAGAACGAAATCAACAACGTTGCTTTCTACGGCCAAAGAAGTCGGGCCTTGCAGGCGGGAAGGCTCTGCGTAGTACCAGTCGATAACTTCTTGAGGATCTTCGTAGCTTTCAGCGAAGTTGGCAACAACGGCTTTGATTTGGTCTTCAGTTGGCTCAAGTTTGTTTTCTTCAACCAATTTAGCCAAAATCAGACCCAAAGCAACGCGGCGTTCTGCTTGTTCTTTGAACATATCCAAAGGCAGATCCAAGTTGGCAGCGTCAGCCATACCTTGGTTAACGAAGTTTTGTTTCATTTCGTTTGCCAAGCGGGCCGCTTCTTCGTTGACCAAAGCAACAGGAACTTGCAAGTCAGTCGCTTTGAGCAGGGCGTTCATGACAGATTCTTTGGTTTGTTCACCAATGCGGCGTTCAACTTCGCGGCCGACGTTTTTCTTCACTTCTTCACGCATTTTGGCAACGTCGCCGTCTTCAATGCCCAGAGTTTTGGCAAAGTCAGCGTTAACTTCAGGCAAAGTAGCTTCTGAAACGTTGTTCAGAGTGATGGTGAACACGGCAGATTTACCGGCAACATCTTTACCGTGGTAGTCTTCAGGGAAGTTTACGGTAACGTCTTTGCTTTCACCGGCTTTCATGCCGACAACACCGGCTTCGAATTCAGGCAACATTTGACCTGCGCCCAATACGAAAGCGTAGTTTTTAGACGCGCCGCCGGCGAAAGGTTCGCCGTCGATTTTGCCTTCGAAGTCGATGATGACGCGGTCGCCGTTTTGGGCTTCGCGGTCAACATGGTTGAAACGGGTACGTTGTTTGCGCAGGATTTCTACGGTTTGGTCAACTTCGGCATCGCCAACGGTTGCAGTTACTTTTTCTACTTCTTGGGCAGACAGGTCGCCGATGGTTACTTCGGGGAAGACTTCAAAAATAGCGGCAACTTTGAAAGACTCTTGATCGTCTTGTTCTTCAACGGCTTCAAAGCGTGGGTAACCGGCAACTTTCAATTCTTGAGCAACGGCAACTTCGTAGAATTCGCGTTGTACCAATTCGTTGATAACGTCGTTTTGTGCGCTTGCGCCGTACATTTGGGCAATCATTTTGAACGGTGCTTTACCCGGACGGAAGCCGTCAATTTTTGCGCGGCGTTGGGTTTGTTTCAGTTTTTTCTCAGTTTCTGCGTTGATTTTGGACCAAGGCAGAGACAATACTACTTTGCGTTCCAGATTTTCTAAAGTTTCAACAGTTACGCTCATCGTAAGCCCTTAAATTTGTTGTGTTTAAACGGTTATCCTTCTGCTCAGAATTCCGAAGAACTTCGGAAGCGTGCATAAGGTCAAAATTTAGCTGCTTAGTATAACACAATGTTTCACGAATAACATAAAAAGGCCGTCTGAAAAGTGGGAAATTCTTTTCAGACGGCCTTTGAGTTTCGATATTGTTGTTTTTTACAGCTGGTCTTTTTGTGCCAGAATCCGTCGGCTACCGTTGATGTCTGCCGGAGAGAGAACACCGGCATTTTCAAGCGCATCTACTAAATTGGCGGCGCGGTTGTAGCCGATGCGTAATTGGCGTTGCAGTGCGGAAATGGAAGTTTTCCGGCTTTCCAATACGAAGGCAACGGCTTGATCGAATAACTCATCGCTGTTTGCATTCGGATTAACAATATTGGTGGTTTCGATGGCGGCTTCGCCACTGAGCAGGCCTTCCACATAATTGGTCGGAGCCTGTTCTTTGACGAAATTGACGACCTGATGCACTTCATCATCGGAAACAAACGCACCTTGCAGGCGTGTCGGTTCTGCGCTGCCCGGTTGCAGGAATAATGAGTCGCCGTATTTGAGCAATTCGTCCGCACCCATTTGGTCAAGAATCGTGCGGCTGTCGATTTTGCTTTGTACGGTAAAGGCCATGCGTGTCGGAATGTTGGCTTTAATCAGGCCGGTAACCACATCGACACTCGGACGCTGGGTGGCGACAATCATGTGAATACCTGCCGCACGCGCTTTTTGGGCAAGGCGTGCGATTTGCTGCTCAACGGATTTGCGTTCTGTCATCATCAAGTCAGCCAACTCGTCGATAACGACCACAATCAACGGCAGTTTTTCCAGAGGCTCAGGATCGTCAGGATTTAAGCTGAACGGATTGAGTAATGGCTTGCCTGCTGCTTTGGCTTGTTCGACTTTTTGGTTGAAACCGTCCAGATTGCGCACGCCGGCATGGGAAAGCAGACGATAGCGTTTTTCCATTTCGGCAACACACCAGTTCAATGCTTGTCCGGCCTCTCGCATATCGGTTACAACCGGGCAGAGCAGGTGCGGAATACCGTCGTAAATACTCAATTCGAGCATTTTCGGGTCAATCATGATGAATCGGACTTCGTCGGGCGTGGCTTTGAAGAGCATGGACATAATCATGCCGTTCACGCCGACAGATTTACCCGATCCGGTCATGCCTGCGACCAAAAGATGCGGCATTTTTGCCAAGTCGCCAACCACAGGCGTACCTGCAATATCTTTACCCAAAGCAACGGTCAGTTTGGACTTGGCGTCGGTAAACACGGGTGAAGAGAGGATCTCACTCAACATCACGTCTTGGCGTTTCTCATTAGGCAATTCAATGCCCATGGTGTTTTTACCGGCAATGGTTTCTACGATGCGTACCGCTTGCAGAGACATTGAGCGCGCCAAATCTTTGGACAGGGCGACAATTTGGCTGCCTTTGACACCTTGTGCCGGTTCGATTTCGTAGCGGGTAATCACGGGGCCGGAAGTGGCGGAAACAACCTGTACACCGATACCAAATTCAGCCAGCTTGGCTTCGATTAATTCTGCGGTCTGTTGCAATTCATCCGGATTGACGGCAACCGGTTCTTCAGACGGCATACGCAACAGATTCATGTTGGGTTTGTGGTATTCGCCGTTGTTTTTAGGTTCAGTATCGTCAAACAGGGAAGTTTGGATTTTAGGGGGCGGCGCAACGGATACGGCGACGGTTTTACGGTTGCTGCTGCTGCCTGCCAACGGAGCAACCGGAGTGGCGGTAATGGTTTTGGCCTCTTTAACCATGCGGCGCGTATTTTGAGCTTCCAAAGCTTCGGAGCAGACATCTTCTTTTTTATTTTGGAATTGAGACAGTTTTTTCCTCAGGCTGCCAAACAGGCCGCTCATATGGCTGCCGGATTTGGCCATGACTTCCAACCATGACACCTGAGCCAGCAGGGAAATGGACAAAAGCAACATCACCAGCATAATCAACAAGCTGCCCGATTTACCCAACAGCCAAGCCAAGCCTGAACCCGCCAGCAAGCCGACCAAGCCGCCGGCTCCAACGGGAAGGGATTCGCTCAATGCATTGTCAAACAGGAAATGTTCGATAATCGGGCTGCACACCAGCAGGAGAAACAATGCCAAAGCGGCTACGCCGTGATTGTAGGGCTTGTGGTTTTCCTGCTTTTTCATGGGGCGGAAATTTTTGTAGAGGAAAACGCAAGAGGCGGCTATCCACCACCAAAACGATAGGCCGAACAGATAATATCCGACATCGGAAAGATATGCGCCAAAGAGGCCGCCGAGGTTGGCGACATCGTTGCTTTTGGGAACGCTGCGCGACCATGCAGGGTCGTCCATGCTGAAGCTGGCCAGGGAAATGGCCAGATAAATGGTGATAACCAAGCCAAACAGCCATAAAGCATCATTAATTAAGTTAACGACATGCTCGGGGCGCGCTTTTTTTTCTTCGTTTCTTTGCAGCTCTTTGGCGGCTTTCAGGCGTTGGGAGACTTTATTGTCGGCTTGAGTTTGTGCTTTGGTGGATTTGCGTGTGGTCGGTTTGGCTGCCGGTTTGGTAGAGACGCGTTTTTTTGTTTGGGTTTTAGAAGATTTTGCAGTCATGAGATAAAGGCCGTCTGAAAAGACCGGAGGTAATGTGCGTAAAGGGCAAATTATACCGTATTTACTAGGCACAAGAAATTGAAACGGGCGTAATCATTGTGGGATTCAGGCCGTCTGTTTGGCGTGACGAAAATTTTAGATTTCGTTTCCACCTGTTCAGACGGCCTGATGTTTTGATTGATTGGGACTTACATTCTGCCCAGTTCGCGCTGGAGGGCTTGAATGTTTTTCTCCCTATCCAAAACCGCGCCTTGTAGCGTACTGATGGCCTGTTGATTGACGCTGCCACCCTTGGCCGTCCGCGCTTGGCTCAGTTGCTTTTTGGCATCGGCCAAAGCCGCGCGTTCATTGGATAACTCGGTTTCCAAAATAGAACGGCGACTGTTGACGCCGGAGGATTTGGGAACCGGAGGAGGAGCGGTTTCAGAAGCAGTGCGGACAGGGGCAGGTTTGGGCGTTGCCTTATGGTTGGATTTTGCCGCTGTATTTTTGCTTTTTGCCGGAGCCGTTTGTGATGTCGGCGCGTTGAGTGTAGGCGCATCGCTAACCGGGGCATCGTATCGGCTGCTGCTGTATTTACCGACAATCGGCAAATCGTTGACGGCTTGGCAGTTGCCGCTTGGGCGCGAGGTATAGACAATCGAGCCGTTGACTTCACAGGTATAGATTTTTGCGGCATGGGCTTGGCTGTTGAAAATGGCAAGCGGCAGCAGGGATAGGGTAAGCAGATATTTTTTCATGATTCAGGTAGGGCTGATTCGTTGCACTTGAGCATTTTATTCTTGTTCAGACGGCATGGGCTGCTGTTTTTTAGCTTTTGCACCGTTTTTGTTTTTGCTCGGTTTGTCGGCTTTTTTCTCTTGTTTATCGGATTTTTCCGCGCGTGCCTTTTTCTTAGGCTTTGCACTTGCGCGTTCATCAGAGGCATTGAGGCTGCGGATGTTGAGGTGGTAACCGCTGCCTTGATGGCCGCTGATTTTAGGTAATTGGGCCTGTGCGCAGGAGGATTTGGGTTCGGAGGTATAGCTGCCGTTGCCGCAGGAATAGACTGCGGCGGCTGCGTGAAGGGAAATGCCCAAGACGAAAGAGGATACGAGGAAGTATCCGGCTTGTTTGATGGTTGAAGTCATGTTTTTCCGTATTGTGTTTTATTTCAGACGGCCTGACGGCTCTATTTTTATTGGGAAAACTCGGCTTCGACATCAACTTGGATTTGCTCAAGCTCTTCCTGCCATTGCAGCCAGTTTTCTTCCAGTTGCGTTAATTTTACTTTAGTTTCTGTTAATTGTGCGAGTGTCTCTTGCAATTTGGGTTTATTTTCTTCTGAATAAGCAGATTCTTGTGCCAAAAATGCTTCACAGGCCGTCTGAATATCAGTCAATCGTGCGATTTCTTTTTCGGCTTTGTCGATTTTCTGCTGAATCGGTTTGCTGCGTTTGGCTTTTTCCTGACGGATTTGTGCCTCGATACGCTTGGTGTCCTTACGGCTTTGGCTTTGTGCAGAAGCGGCGGGGGCTGCTGCGGCGTTTTCTTGTGCCAATCGCCATTGACGGTAGTCGTTCAAATCTCCGTCGAAGTTGTTCAGACGGCCTTTGTCAATCAATAGGAAGCTGTCGGTAGTCGCTTCAAGCAGGCTGCGGTCGTGCGAAACAACAATCAATGCGCCTTGGAAACTTTGCAGGGCAAGTGTCAGGGCGTGGCGCATATCCAAGTCTAGGTGGTTGGTCGGTTCGTCAAGCAGCAGCAGATTAGGTTTTTGCCAAATAATCATGGCAAGGGCGAGCCGTGCTTTTTCCCCGCCGGAGAACGGCTCGGTCTTTTGAACCGCCATATCGCCGACAAAGTTGAAACCGCCTAAAAAGTTGCGGATTTCCTGTTCGCGGACTTCGGGCGAAAGCTGCTGGATATGCCAAACCGGACTTTGGTCTGCGCGTAAGGTATCCAGTTGGTGCTGGGCAAAATAGCCGATATTGAGCTTTTCGGAGCGGACGATGCTGCCGGAAAGTAAATCGATTTTTCCAGCCAAGGCTTTGATAAATGTAGATTTACCGCTACCGTTAACGCCCAACAGGCCGTAACGTGCGCCGCTTTCCAGAGACAAGGTGATATCGTGTAAAACGGTATTGTCACCATAACCTAAGTCGGCATGGTCGAGTTTCAACAATGGATTGGGCAGGTGGGTCGGATTGGCAAACTCAAAGGAAAACTCACTATCCAAATGCGCAGGGGCGATGCGCTCGAGTTTGGCTAATGCCTTCATGCGGCTTTGAGCTTGTACGGCTTTTGTGGCTTTGGCTTTGAAACGGTCGATAAAGGATTGCAGATGTTTGATTTGCGCCTGCTGTTTGACGTAGGCGGCTTGTTGTTGCGCCAGACGTTGGGCGCGTTCGGCTTGATAGAAATCGTAATTGCCGCCGTATTGGGTCAGTTTTTGTTGCGACAGCTCGATGGTGTGCGTTGTGGTGGCATTCAAGAAGTCGCGGTCATGGGAGATGATGATTTGCGTACAGGGTAGGGAAGCGAGATGGTTTTCCAGCCACAATACGGTTTCTAAATCCAAGTGGTTGGTCGGTTCGTCCAAAAGCAGCAAATCGGCACGACAAATCAGTGCTTGGGCAAGGTTGAGGCGCATACGCCAGCCGCCGGAAAAAGATTTGACGGGGCGCGTATGTTCTTCTTGCGCAAAACCTAAGCCGTTAAGCAGCTTGGCAGCGCGTGCCGGCGCGGTATAGGCATCGATTTCTTCAAGTTTGGCGTGATATTCGGCTTGCTTCATGCCGTCGTTTTGCGCTTCTGCTTGAGCCAAGGCCGTCTGAAAAGCCTGCAATTCGGCATCACCTTGCAAAACGTAGTCTAAAGCGGAAATATCTAAATCGGGCGTTTCTTGAGAGACGGAAGCCAGACGCCATGTTTTGGGAATCAGGATTTCGCCGCCATCTTGCGTGATTTCACCTTTTATCAGCGCAAACAGGCTGGATTTTCCCGTACCGTTTTTACCGATTAAACCAACGCGTTGGCCGGGGTTGATTACGGCATCGGCTTTATCGAGCAGGACTTTCAAACCGCGTTGCAGGGTGAGTTTTTTGATTTCTATCATGATGGCAGGCAAGGGGATGAGTAAAACGAAAGGCGTTATTTTACCTGAAAAGATATATAAAAGGCCGTCTGAACAAGTATGAAAACGAAATCAACGATTTCTATTTCACTTATTCAGACGGCCTTTATGAAATGACAGTCGGAAATGCTTTCAAATTGTCTGTTGTTTCAATTAAATTTGAAGCTCGGTATTGTCCGCACGGATTTGGCGCAGGAATTTTTGTGTTCGTTCATGTTTGGGATGATTGAACAAATCTTGCGGGCTGCCTTGTTCGACAATAACGCCGCCGTCCATCACGACGACCGTGGTTGCCACTTCTAAGGCGAATTTGATTTCATGCGTAACGACAACCATGGTCCAGCCTTCTTGTGCCAATTCCTTCATGGTATCCAAAACATCTTGCACCAATTCAGGGTCAAGCGCGGAAGTCGGTTCGTCAAACAGCATCAATTCAGGCTGAATCGCCAATGCTCGGGCAATGCCGACACGCTGCTGTTGACCGCCGGAAAGCTGGTAGGGGTAGAGGTCAATCTTATCGCCCAAACCGACTTTTTCAAGCAATTTGACAGCCTCTTCACGCGCTTTGGCGACAGGCTTGCCTTGTACGGCAACCGGCCCTTCCATGACGTTTTCCAACGCAGTTTTGTGCGGAAAGAGGTTGTATTGTTGGAATACCATGCCGGACTTGCGGCGCAGTGCCAAAATATCGTGTTTGCTTGGTTTTTTGGAAAAATCGATGCTTAACGGCTGCGCATTGTCAAACTCGATTTGACCTTGTTCTGGCATTTCCAAAGCGTTTAAACAGCGTAAAAACGTGGTTTTGCCTGAGCCGGAAGGGCCTAGGATAACGACCACTTGTCCTTTGCCAACATCCAAATCGATGCCGCGCAAAATGGTATTTTCGCCAAAGGTCTTATGGATATTGCGGATTTTAATCATGACAACTCCTTATTTGGCGACATAACGGTCAAAACGTTTTTCCAAACGCGTCTGAATCAAAAACAGCACTTTGCAGAAACACCAATAAACTAATGCGGCTTCGATATAAACGGGCAAAAAGTCATAAGTACGGTTTGCTGTCTCTTGGGCAACACGGAAAAGCTCCGTTACCGTTACCACTGCGGCAAGCGAGGTGTTTTTGAACAAGCCGATAAACTCGTTGCTCAAAGGCGGTACGGCAACGCGGAATGCTTGTGGTGCGACAATGCGGCGGAAAGTCTGCATATAGGTCATGCCGATGGAGAAACCGGCTTCCCATTGGCCTTTAGGTACGGACAAAATTGCCGCGCGTATGGTTTCGGAAGCGTATGCGCCGACATTGAGCGAAAAGCCGATGATGGCGGCAGGAATCGGATCGATATAGATGCCGACGGAAGGCAAACCATAGAATACGATGACCAACTGCACCAAAAGCGGTGTACCGCGAATGACGGAAATATAAAATTCCACCAGCTTCAGCAAGCATTTTTGGAAAATACCGCCGGAGGGCATGATTCTTACCAAAGCAACGGCTACGGCAATAATCATGCCGATAACGAAAGAAGCGATCGCTAAAGGCAAAGACACTGCGAAGCCGGCTTTAACCATAGGCCAAAACGCGCTAATGAGCATATCAGCGCGTGTTTCCGTCATAAACGGCAGAGAGGCAAGGAAATTATTTAACACTGATGTCTTTTCCGAAGAATTGTTCGCCCAGTTTTTTCAGCGTGCCGTCTGCTTTCAGCTCAGTTATGGCTGTGCTGAATTTGGCCAATGCCTCATCATTGCCTTTATTGACAATCAAGCCGGAGCCGACTTTTTCGTCAGCCGGGGCAGACCAAACGATTTGTACGCCGGCATTCGGATTTTTCTTCAGATAGTCCAATACCGCCAATTCGTCGTTCAGGGTTGCATCGGCACGTTTTTGTTCAATCAGGGTCAGGGATTGCGCCAAGCCGTCTACCGGTACGAGTTCTGCGCCTGCAGCTTTGGCTTTTTCACCATAGTTACTGGTCAGGGATTGTGCAGTTTTCACACCTTTGATGTCGTCAATGGATTTGATGTTGCTGTCTTTACGGGCAACCAATACGGCACCGCTCCAGCTATAAGGCTCGGATTTGTCAAAAGTCGCTTGACGCTCAGGGCTGGTCAGGCCGACTTGGTTGGCAACCACGTCAAAACGGCCGGCTTTCAAACCTGCCATCATAGAGTCCCATTGTGTTTCTTTAAATTCAACTTTGATGCCCAGTTTGTCGGCGACTGCGCGGGTTACTTCGACATCGTAGCCGGTCAATTTGCCGTCTTTGTCGTGGTAGGTGAAGGGTGCGTAAGTGCCTTCCGTACCGACTGTGATGGTACCTTTGTTGTTGATACGCTCAATCAGAGAACCGGAGGCCGCGCCGGATTGGGCTGGTGCAGAAGAAGCTGAGTTGCTGCCTTCACCGCCGCAAGCAACCAAAACTACTGCAGCGATGGTGCCGAGTACGAATTTTTTCAACATAGATTTTTACTCCTGATTTTTAGTGTGTCATCTGGTATTAAAGCATGCATTCTAAGCGAAACTACCCAAAATACAAAATACATCTTATGCCTTAAAAGGCCGTCTGAACGCTGATTTGTTTAGACGGCCTTGAGTGGTGTATCAAAATTTCGGCTTATGCAATTTCAAGCCACATGACTTGATAGGGTTGCAGTACTAAATCCTGATTCAGAGAAATGGTTTGACCGCTGATTAAATCGTGTGCTTTAAACGGCATGGCCTGCAGGGTGTGCGCACTGATGGTTTGCGCATGCTCGCTGAAGTTGCCGAATGCTAAAAGCGCGTTGTTGCGCATATAGCCGATGATGTGTTTGTTGTTGGTGTTGAAGGTGACCAATCTGCCGCCATTAAAGCGCGGATTGCTTTGGCGGATGGAAATCATATGGCGCAAACCTTGGAAGATTTGACCGGCAGTGGTCGAGCCGTCATGGCGTTGTTTATACAACTCTTCATCATAACGAGGACGGTGTGCCCAGCGGCTGTCGTCACTCTTGTTGCTGTCGTTCGACCAGTCGTCGTCGTTGAGCGTACCGACTTCGTCGCCTAGATAAATCAGCGGTAAGCCGCCGGTACTCAAAGCGATACTGTACAAAAGTTTGATGCGCTCAACGGCATATGGATCGTTTTGCGCCAAGCCGACCAATGCTGCGGCTGTACCACTGACACGGCAGTCGCCTGTGCTTGGGTTGTATTGGAACGGTACACCGCGCGCGAAGCTGCCGTCGAAATGGTTGACGAAGAAGCGGTTGAGGAATTGTC
>NZ_CATNVN010000056.1:0-11069 GCF_951230505.1 uncultured Neisseria sp. | reverse complement strand
CTTGATGCAATGAGAGTGTCTTAAGACTTCCTGCAATTATGACTACCACAAAGCCATAGGCTGCGAGTTTTACTATTCTGAACGCCTTGTGCAATATGATCAGTGGACAATCTTTGAGTTTCAGAAGGAATATAGTAGAACGTAACATTCGCTTGTTGAGCTAAATCTTTCCATTGGTCGATTATTTCTGCAGATAAATTTCTATCGGCATGGAACCAGTCAATCGTTTGAAAGGCGTAAAACCAATACTGTTACTCACCCAAATTTGTTCATTTTTATCTGAAAAATTGAAGCGGCCATATGCACCATCAATTTGAATGGTATCGCTGATGTTCAAACGTTGAGGCAGACGATGGGTGTAGTCTCCCAAGTCTTTGATAATAAGATTGATTTGTTGATTTTCAGGATTCCAGTTTGAAGCGATGGTAAATGGGTGGCTTTCTCCATGTGCACGTAAAAAGAGGAATTGACCGGCTTGGTGTCCCTGCCATTTTGGCGCATTCAGGGTAAGTGAAAGCAGGGAGCCGTTTTGGTTCATGGCAGTTACTGTTGCGGTTTGCGGTTTACCAATGCGTTTAAAGAGGGCGAGGAGGGAACAAATACTACCGAAGAATAGGGCGGTAGCCAGCAACCAGCCAAGTGGCTGAGCCCAGTAAGCAAAGTTTGCCAATACGATGGTGTGCCATACGAGTGCAATATAGACAGGGACAATTAAGATGTGAAGTTTGGCAAACCAACGGTAGGGAATAAGTTTGATCAGTGCGATAACCAATAAGACGACTGCAACGTAAAAAGCAATCTCACCCACTTCTTCAGCAAAATGGCGCTGGGTAACTAACCAATCTTTTAAAGTCAAGACTTCCTGCATCGGTGGGCGCGGTGGCTTTTTGCCGTCAAACAGACCGAGCTTTACCAGCCATTTGGGGAATTGCTTACTGATCCAATGCAGGATACTGCCTGAAAGGGCAATGATGCCCAACCATTTATGCAGGCGGTACATTTTATCCAATCCGCCAAATAGTCCTTCCAACATTTTGGGACGTACTGCAAGAATCATACAAGCACTCATGGCCAGTATGCTGATGCTGCCGGTGAACTGTAATAATAGGTTACGTACGGGAAATACGCCCCACTTGTCTGGAAATGGCGTGGCAAACAGCCATAAAGCGGATATGCCGACTAAAAAGGCAAATAAGGTAAATTTAATATTTTTCATGGTAGTGTTCTTTGTGAAATTAAAATATAAAACAGTTGGTGCTTGTTTTAACAGGACTAAGTATATCTTGGAAAAATTAGGCCAAAATTATCGATAAAGTGCTTCCTGTATTCATTGTTAGGGCTTAAAACGCCAATGTTGGTATGCTCAGCCTTTCTTGTCGTTGATAGTTTAAAGTGGAACATTATTTAATAAATTCCACCACTTCGCGTTTTTGGGTGAGGCTCTTACTTGCGATAGCCAAATGCTGCCATCACACTTAACTTAAATTCTTGGGGATCAAACAAGCCTTTTTCTGCCAATAATGTATCCATTTTGGCATGAGGGAAACCTTCAACAGTGGGAAGCGGTCGATGTGTTTGGCAATCATGGCTTGGGCAGTTTACTGGAAGAAAGTACTCATGAGAAATCCCCTAAATGTCTTGGTGGAAATTTAGGGGATTTTGGGGAATTTTGCAAAGGTCTCAGGCCGTCTGAAACCCTATATTCAGGTTTCAGACGGCCTTTTTAACTACCCTATTTTATTCGCCGTAGTAGGCTTTGGTCAGGATTTCTTCCATATCGGCCACCATCGCGAGGCGTGGGTTGGCCGGGGTGCATTGGTCTTCAAAAGACATCATGGCCAGCTCTTTTCTGCCATCGAGGAAGGTTTTCTCATCGATGCCCTGCTCTTTAAACGACATTTTGATGCCGACGTTGACCGCCAGTTCGTGGCAGGCGCGGGCGAAGGATTCTACGCCTTCTGCCGGTGTGCTGCATGGCAGGCCTAAGGTACGGGCGATTTCCTGATATTTCAGGTCGGCTTTGTAGTAGTTGTACTTCGGCCAAGTGGCGGTTTTCTGCGGACGCGTGCCGTTGTAGCGGATGACGTGCGGCAGCAGGATGGCGTTGGCGCGGCCGTGCGGAACATGATATTTACCGCCAATTTTGTGTGCCATCGAGTGGTTGATACCCAAGAACGCATTGGCAAACGCCATGCCTGCGATGGTAGAGGCATTATGCATATGCTCGCGCGCTTCAGGATCGGCCGCACCATGTTTGTAGGAGCGTTCGAGGTATTGGAACACGAGCTTAATGGCTTGCAGAGCGAGGCCGTCTGTAAAGTCGTTCGCCAGTACGGAAACGTACGCTTCTACGGCATGGGTCAATACGTCCAGACCGGTATCGGCGGTTACGCCTGCCGGTACGGTCATGGTAAACGCAGGATCGACAATCGAAATGGTCGGGGTCAGCGAGTAGTCGGCAATCGGATATTTTTTGTCGCCGTCGCTGATGACGGTAAACGGAGTCACTTCGGAGCCTGTGCCCGATGTGGTAGGGATGCCGATGAATTTGGCTTTCCGGCCCAATTCGGGGAAGCGGAACGCGCGTTTACGGATGTCCATGAATTTTTGCACCAAGTCTTCAAAATCGACTTGCGGCTGCTCGTAGAAGAGCCACATGGCTTTGGCCGCGTCCATCGGCGAGCCGCCGCCCAGCGCAATAATGGTGTCGGGCTGGAAGCTGCGCATCAAATCCGTGCCTTTATAGACGGTTTGGACGCTCGGATCGGCTTCGACATCGGTAAACAGCTGGATGGTCACTTTGTTTTTGCGTTGGTGGAGCTGGTAGGTGATTTTATCGACAAAGCCCAGATCAACCATCGAACGGTCTGTCACGATCATGACTTTTTCGCAGTCTTTCATGTCTTGCAGATATTGGATGGAATCGCGTTCAAAATAGATTTTGGCGGGCACTTTGAACCATTGCATGTTGTTTCTCCGACGGCCTACTTTTTTGATGTTTAACAGATTGACTGCGCTGACGTTGCCGCCGACGGCGTTTTTACCGTAAGAGCCGCAACCGAGGGTCAGAGAAGGCAGGAAGGCGTTGTACACGTCGCCGATGCCGCCGAAGGTGGAAGGCGAATTCCAAATCACGCGCAGGGCTTTGACGCGGGAGCCGAACGTTTTGACCAATTCTTCATCGGCGGTATGGATGGCGGCGGAGTGTCCCAAGCCGTCAAAGGCGACCATTTGTTCGGCAAACTGCAAGCCTTGTTCGGTGGAATCGGCTTTGAGCATCGCCAGTACGGGCGAGAGTTTTTCGCGGGTCAGCGGCTCGTTGGGGCCGACTTCGCGGCATTCGGCGATGATGATGTTGGTTTTTTCAGGCACTTTAAACCCAGCCTGTTCGGCAATCCACGCCGCCGGTTTGCCCACAACGGCGGAATTGAGTTTCGCGCCGCCGCAGTTGGCGCAGTTTGCCGTAACGCCGAAGATGAAGTCTTCGAGCATGGCTTTTTCTTTTTTGTTGGCAAAGTACACGCCGTAGGATTTGAACTCTTCGACCAGCTCTTTATAAATCTCTTTGTCGGCGATGACGGCTTGTTCGCTGGCGCAAATCATGCCGTTGTCGAACGCTTTGGACATCACGATGTCGTGTGCCGCCTGCTGGATGTTTGCTGTTTTTTCAACATAAGCAGGTACGTTGCCCGCCCCGACGCCGAGCGCGGGTTTGCCGCAGGAATAAGCGGCTTCCACCATCGCATTGCCGCCGGTCGCCAAAATCGTTGCCACGCCCGGATGCTTCATCAGCGCGGAAGTGCCTTCCATAGACGGCTTTTCAATCCACTGGATACAGTTTTCCGGCGCACCGGCCGCAATCGCGGCATCGCGCACGATTTGTGCGGCGTGGGCGGAACACTGCTGGGCGGACGGGTGGAACGAGAAAATAATCGGATTGCGGGTTTTCAGTGCAATCAGGGATTTGAAAATGGTAGTGGAAGTCGGATTGGTTGTCGGCACAATACCGCAAACCACGCCGACCGGATCGGCGATTTCGGTAATACCGGTTACATCGTCTTCGCTGATGACGCCCACAGTTTTCAAATCACGCAGGCGGCGCACGACGTTTTCGCAGGCAAACAGGTTTTTCGTCGCCTTATCCTCAAACACGCCGCGTCCCGTTTCTTCTACCGCGTGCATGGCGAGCACACCATGTTTGTCCAGCGCGGCGATAGAGGCTTTGGCAACAATAAAGTCAATCTGCTCCTGATCGAGCTTAAGAAACTCGTCCAATGCCCGTAAACCCTTGTCAACCAGGCTGTTTACCTCGGCTACGGCTGGGCTGACGACGTTGTCGGCTGATGCGTTCATGGTGTATCTCCTTAATAAAAGGTGGCAATAAGGTCAATAAATTTTCACTACGATAACTATAGGTAATTTAGTTACATTTTGCTTTGACCTACATCACAAACCATGATTGAACTTTTCAGACGGCCATTTTATCGTTTATTCATTTTAATTCTTTGAAGTATAATATTTTTATCCACACGAAAACAAAGACGGTTATTCTTCGTCGCTTTCCTCGATAATTAAGATAAAAACAGAAAAACGATGTATTAAAATTACATACTCAAAATAAAAAAGGCCGTCTGAAAATATTTTTCAGACGGCCTTTTCATGTCTATCTTTTATTGGCTGATGTCTTCCAGCGTACGGCCTTTGGTTTCTTCACCCAATACCAAGATTACCGCCACAATCAGCAGCATGACCAGCGCAAACATCATAAAGATATTGCCGAAGCCGCCGCTGTTGCCCACCATAGCCGCCACTACCATGGGGGCAAGTATGCCGCCGATGCGGCCGATGGCACCTGCCCAGCCGGATGCGAAGGCACGGAAGCGCAAGGGGTAGAGTTCGGGGGTGTAGGTGTACAAAACGCCCCAGGCCCCCAAGTTGAAGAAGGACATCATACTGCCCCAAATCATGACTTCGGCCGCAGTGGTGCTTTGCCCGAAAAACCATGCGCACGCGGCGCAAGCGGCCAGGAAGCCTGCCAGCGTTGCTTTGCGGCCGATTTTTTCCACTAAGGCCGCAGCAGCTATATAGCCGGGCAGTTGCGCAACAATCATCACCAACACATATTCAAAGGTTTTGACCACGGTATTGCCCTGCTCGACCAGCAATTTGGGCAACCAAGTGAAAATGCCGTAATACGAAAACACGATGCCGAACCAAACCAGCCACAGCATCAGCGTGCGCCGTGCAAACGGATGTTGCCAAAGTTGGACGAAGCGGATGCGTTCGCGCGGGGTGGCCGGTGCGGCAACGGCTTCTGTCGGCGGCGTGATGCCCGATTGAATTTCCAGCACGGATACCAAACGGTGCGCTTCGTCGGTTTTGCCGCGGGAAAGCAGGTAAGGCACAGATTCGGGAACGAATTTCAACACCAACGGCACATAAAACAGGGGCAAGGCGCCGAATAAAAACGCGCTGTGCCAGCCGGTTTGCGGAATAAAGAAATAAGACACCAGCGCGGCCGAAAGCCAGCCCAAGCCCCAAAAGCTTTCCAGCAACACAATAAAACGGCCGCGTACTTTCGGCGGCGCATATTCGCTGACCAGCGACACGGCGACAGGCAGTTGGCCGCCCAAGCCGACGCCGACAAAAAAGCGGCACACCAGCAAAACCGTCAAATCAGGCGCAATTGCGCACAAACCTGTGGCAATGCTGTACACCACCATCGTGCCGGCAAAAACGGTTTTCCGTCCGAACCTGTCCGCCAGCCAGCCGCTGAATACCGCGCCCAGAGCCATGCCGACAAAGGCAATGCTGACAATCCAACCCAACTGCGCCGGAGCCAGCGCCCAATCTTTGCCCAAAGCCGGCAATACAAACGACACCAAGCCGGTATCCATGGCATCAAACAGCCAGCCGATGCCGACCAAAACCAGAAGTTTGTAATGAAAGCGGGAGGGCGGCAGATTGTGCAGCCGCGTCAGAATATCCATCACTTCTTTCCTTTGTTTGTGTATGATTGAATTAGGTTTTATCAATAAATGCTTTAATTTCAGTGACAAACCTAATACCGAGACATTGTGTCGATTTTAACATTGGTACCCTATGCAAAGAATAGGAAGCGCGTGTTTTTTGGCTATTTTTATCGCCAGAACCGCACGCCATATTAAAACGCTGAATAAGGGTTCACAGCAGGCCATCTGAAACCGATGGTCCGTTTTTCAGACGGCCTGCCGTTTTTTGCAAAGGCTTCCTGCTTGGGTTATGATGTTTATTTGTAATATGTAAACAGATGATTGCCTGTTTTTACATAATAGGTCGTCTGAAACAACGGAGAACAATATGAATGCGGTTATAATTGCGGTCATCATCATGCTTGTGCTGTCTTTATCGCGCGTGCATGTGGTGCTCAGCTTGGCTGTCGGCGCGTTTGTCGGCGGCTTGGTGGCCGGTATGCCTTTGGAGAATGTAACCAACGCGGCCGGCGATGTAGTGCAGCAAGGGATTATTCCTGTTTTTAACGAAGGTCTGAAAGGCGGGGCGCAAATCGCGCTGTCTTATGCCATGCTCGGCGCATTTGCCATGGCCATCACGCATTCCGGCCTGCCGCAACAGCTCGCCGGCGTGATTATCCGCAAACTCAACGGCGGCGAAGGCAATGCGAAAGGCGAAGGCGCGGTCAAATGGCTGCTGCTGGCGATTATTTTGTGCATGGGCGTGATGAGCCAAAACGTTGTGCCGATTCATATTGCATTTATCCCGATGATTATTCCGCCGCTGCTGTTGGTGTTCAACCGTTTGAAACTCGACCGCCGCTTGGTGGCCTGCGTGATTACGTTTGGCTTGGTAACGACTTATATGTTCCTGCCTTACGGTTTCGGCGCCATCTTCTTGAACGACATCATGTTGGGCAATATCCGCTCGGCAGGCATGGATACCAGCGGCATCAATGTGATGCACGCAATGGCGATTCCGGCTTTGGGCATGGTGTCCGGCTTGCTGCTGGCCTTTTTGCACTACCGCAAGCCGCGCATTTATCAAAACAATACTACTGACACGGAAGACAACCGTGCGGCAGTGCAACAACAAGAGCCTTCAACCTATCGCAGCTTGGTGGCGGCCGTGGCGATTGCCGTGTGTTTTGCCATTCAGCTTATGTATGAAAACTCATTGGTATTGGGCGCGATGTTGGGCTTTGCCGTGTTTATGATGTTGGGCGTGATGAACCGCTCCGCCGCCAGCGATGTATTCGGCGAAGGCATCAAAATGATGGCGATGGTCGGCTTTATTATGATTGCGGCACAAGGTTTCGCCGCTGTAATGAACGCAACCGGCGAGATTCAGCCTTTGGTCGAACACAGCATGGCTTTATTCGGCGGCAATAAAGGCATGGCCGCATTGACCATGTTGTGCGTCGGTTTGCTGGTGACCATGGGCATCGGCTCGTCCTTTTCGACTTTGCCGATTATTACCGCGATTTATGTGCCTTTGTGCATCAGCTTGGGCTTCTCCCCAATGGCGACCGTCGCCATCGTCGGCACGGCCGGTGCGCTGGGCGATGCAGGCTCCCCTGCTTCAGACTCGACACTCGGCCCGACCATGGGTCTGAACGCCGACGGCCAACACGACCACATCCGCGATTCGGTTATCCCGACCTTTATCCACTACAATATCCCGCTGATGGTTGCAGGCTGGATTGCCGCGATGGTGCTGTAATATGAGCGATATTCAGGAATTGGAACACCGCATTACCGAACTGGAAATTCAGACGGCCTTGCAGGAAGACTTAATCGGCAGCCTGAACGACACCATCGCCAAGATGCAGCAGGCTTTGGATTTGCAGCAAGGCCAGTTGCGGCTTCTGTATCAACGGATGCAGGACAAAGGTGCAAACGGCGAACGCGAACCGTACAGCCTGCGCGATGAGATTCCGCCGCATTATTGATAAACTAAAAAGGGCGTGTTTGATACATGCCCTTTTCCTTCATAACAAAGGCCGTCTGAAAGTCTATCAAGCTTTCAGACGGCCTTTTAAACAATCAAACCTTACAAACAAGCCAATTCATTGGCCATTTGCTGCTCGACGGTTTCACGTTGGCGGATAAGTTTGCATTCGTTGCCGTCAACCAATACTTCCGCCGCACGGTTGCGCGTGTTGTAGTTGCTCGCCATGCTTGAACCATACGCACCGGCACTGCGGATAAGCAGTAAATCCCCTTCTTCGCAAGCGATGGTGCGGTCTTTGCCGAGGAAGTCGCCGGTTTCGCAAATCGGGCCGACGATATTGGCCGTCAGAGACTCAATGTCTTTGGTTTCGACCGCTTCAATGTGATGATAGGCGTCATAAAGCGCCGGACGCATCAAATCGTTCATCGCCGCATCGACCATCACAAAGTTTTTCTCTTCGCCATGTTTGACGAACTCGACGCGCGTCAACAACGCACCGGCATTGCCGACCAAGCTGCGGCCGGGCTCAAGAACCAGTTTCAGACGGCGCGTACCGATCAGTTTTTGAACGGCTTGGGCATACGCGCCCAAATCAGGCACATTTTCGTCTTGGTAAACAATGCCGACACCGCCGCCCAAGTCCAAGTGTTCCAACACAATGCCTTCGTCTGCCAGTTGGTCGACCAAGGCCAAGATACGTTCGCAGGCTTCGATGAGCGGGCTGAGGTCGGTCAGTTGCGAGCCGATGTGGCAGTCGATACCGACAATTTTCAAATGGCTTTGTCGGGAAGCATGACGATAGGCCTCAAGCGCATCGGCATAGGCAATACCGAATTTGTTGGCTTTCAAACCGGTGGAGATATAAGGATGAGTTTTGGCATCAACATCAGGATTGACGCGCAGGGAAACCGGAGCGACTTTACCCAAACGCGCGGCAACTTTCTGAATGCGGTCGATTTCGGGAATGCTTTCCATGTTGAAACATTTCACGCCTGCATTCAGCGCAAATTCAATTTCTGCCTCACTCTTGCCCACACCGGAAAAAATCGTTTTCGCCGCATCGCCGCCGGCCGCCAAAACACGCGCCAACTCGCCGCCGGACACAATGTCAAAACCGCTCCCCAAAGAAGCAAAGTGTTTGATGATGCTCAGGTTGCCATTGGCTTTAACCGCGTAGCAGACAAGCGGATTCAAAGCAGCAAACGCGGTTTGGTAGTTGTCAAACGCCTCGGTCAGCGCAGATTTGCTGTACACATAAAGCGGCGTGCCGAATTCCTCGGCAAGGTGGGAATAAGGGATTTGTTCGCAGGATAAGGTCATGTTTGTGAAGTCTTTTTTAATCGTTGGTTTGAGTGGTCGGCTCTTTGGCCGTATCGAATTTCAAGCCGGTCTGAATCACGCCGAAGCGCGCCTTGTCGCCTTCTTTGGGCAGGTAGAGGTCGCCTTTGTAGCCGCAGGCAGAGAGCAGCAGAGCCGTTGCCGCTGCAAAAAATACGCCGTATTTCATCAGTAAAACTTTCTTTATCATTACGAATGTGGCAAGATTCGGTATCTTAAACAAAAACCACACAAAAAGCCATGATGACCGAAAGCGAATTCATCCGCCTGAGCGAAGAATTGTTCGAACACATCGAAGACCAAATCGATGAAAACGGCTGGGATTTCGATTGCCAGTTTGCCGGAAACGTACTGACCATTGAAGCCGGAAACGGCACGCAAATCATCGTCAACCGCCACACGCCCAACCAAGAATTGTGGATTGCCGCAAAAAGCGGTGGCTACCATTTCGCCGAGCAAAACGGCAAATGGCTGGCAACACGCGACAGCCGTGATTTCTACGACGTTTTAAACGAAGCACTGAGCGCGGCTTCGGGCGAAGCGGTTGAGATTGCCGAATTGTGATTTGAGTATTCCCACCAAGAGAGCATTCCCCAATGGCACAATTACCTCTGTATCGGACTGCCGAAATCGAAAATTTTACTGTCGGTACGCCCGAGGTTTTAGAATCATTTTTCGAACATATCCCTTATGGCGTCGTCTTTGAAGATGATGGCAACACAGGCTACTTCTATGCCGCTTCGCAAGACGGGATTCTAGATGCCTTACACATCTACAATGTCCAAGATGTATCTGACAAACATATCCCCAACCATGTCTTGATCTTATGGGATGAAGCCTGCACCATAGCCGCATTGTGCATTAATGATTACATCCATGCTGTATTTGATTTTGTCGAACAGGCAGGATATTGCCGCAACGGTTTCCCTGAAGCACACGGAGAATGGCTGAAAGTCAAAGACCGCCTGTTGGACGATCAATTACTGGACAAACTCCTATCTAGAAAACCCATATAAACCACCTCAAAGGACACCCAAATGCCCCTACTAGACAGTTTCAAAGTCGACCATACCCGTATGCATGCCCCTGCCGTACGCGTGGCAAAAACCATGACCACGCCCAAAGGCGACACCATTACCGTATTTGACCTGCGTTTCTGCATTCCCAACAAAGAAATCCTGCCTGAAAAAGGCATTCACACGCTGGAGCACCTGTTCGCAGGCTTTATGCGCGACCACTTAAACGGCAACGGCGTTGAAATCATCGACATTTCCCCGATGGGCTGCCGCACCGGTTTCTACATGAGCCTCATCGGTACGCCCGACGAGCAAAAAGTAGCCGACGCATGGCTCGCTTCAATGCAGGATGTTTTGACCGTTCAAGACCAAAGCAAAATCCCCGAGCTGAACGAATACCAATGCGGTACTTACCTGATGCACTCGCTTGCCGAAGCACACGAAATCGCCCAAAACGTTTTGGCACGCAAAGTAGCCGTCAATAAAAACGAAGAACTGACATTGGACGAAAGCCTGTTAAACGCTTAATCCGCTATGACAACAAAGGCCGTCTGAAACTTTATATAACAAGTTTCAGACGGCCTAAGACCTTTTATTCCAATTTTCAACCTTTCAGCCACAGTTTTACACCGCCTAAAAATAAGTTGGCGGATGCTGACAGTGTACATAGTATAATTACACTTTGAACAAACAACCTGATTCTATTGCCTTTATGAAACCGTTTTTCTGCAAAACCGCCATTGCCCTCAGCCTGACCCTCCCCGCCGCCGC
>NZ_CATNVN010000055.1:0-11079 GCF_951230505.1 uncultured Neisseria sp. | reverse complement strand
CGGTATGGGATACGAGTTTGCCGCGCAGTTCCAACACCATGCGTTCGGCGGTTTTTTTGCCGATGCCGGGGGCGGAGGAGAGGCGTTTGACGTCTTCTTCGGCGATGGCTTGCGCCAGCTCGTCGGCATTCATGGCCGACAAAATGCCCAATGCGGTTTTGGCACCGATGCCGCTGACTTTGACCAGTTGGCGGAAGGTGGCGCGTTCCTCGGCTGAGGCGAATCCAAACAGCAAATGCGCGTCTTCGCGGATGACAAGCTGGGTGTAGAGATGGACGGTTTCGCCAACGGGGGGCAGGTTGTAGAAAGTCTGCATGGAAACGTCGGCTTCATAACCGACGCCGTTGACGTCGATAACGACCTGCGGCGGATTTTTTTCAATCAATTTGCCTGTAAGCCTGCTGATCATGGTGTTTCCCTGTGATTAAAAAAGGCCGTCTGAAACCTTGCAATCGGGTTTCAGACGGCCTTGTATTGTATCAAACTTCAGCGGTAACGCGGACGAAATCAGATGGCGGATACCAGGTTCAGATGACGGGCGCGTTCTCCTGCTTCGGCGGCACGTTCTTGGCTGCTGAACGGACCCATTTTGACAACGTATTCGTAGTTGCGTTTTTCAAGCATGACTTTGCTGTCTGACGGCAGGCTTTGTGCGGCTTGGTTCAAATAAGCCTGTGCTTCGCGTTGGGTACCGAAGGATTTCAAATCAACAAAAAATTCTTTGTTGTTTGGGGAAATAATGGTTTGAGCGGCGGTTTGGCCGGGGATGATTTGCTCAACTTTGACGTTGGCCGTGCCTTGGTTGATGAAACCCAATTGTTGGGCGGCGGCTTTGGAAACATCGATGACGCGGTTGCCGTGGAAAGGGCCGCGGTCGTTGACACGGACGATGACGCTTTTGCCGTTTTGCATATTGGTCACGCGTGCGTAGCTGGGAATAGGGAGGGTTTTGTGGGCGGCGGAGAGGGCGTTCATATTGTAACGCTCGCCGCTGGAAGTTTTACGACCGTGGAACTGGTTGCCGTACCATGAGGCTTTGCCGGTTTGGCTGAAAAAGGAAACTTTGGTCAGCGGCGTGTAGCGTTTGCCGGCAACTTTATAACTGCGGTTGGCAGAAGGATGCAGTTTTTCGACTCGGACCACGCTGTCGGCGACGGCGGCATTAATGGAAAGGACGCCGATGGTGGCGGCGGCTAAGAAAAGGAGGGTTTTTTTGGTAAAAGTCAAAACGGGTTCCGTTCTTGAGTTGATAACGCAGCGGTTTCAGACGGCCTGCTATACGCCGCCGGCAAAACCGTTTTGCCGCCATGCTTCAAATAAAATCACAGCGACAGTATTGGAAAGATTCATGCTCCTGCTGCCGGGCATCATCGGCAGGCGGATTTTTTGTCCGGCAGGCAGGCTGTCGAGAATTTCGGCAGGCAGGCCGCGCGTTTCGGGACCAAACAGCAACACGTCGCCTTCGCGGAAGGAAACTTCGTCGGGGCGGGTAGAGCCTTTGGTGGTCAGCGCGAAAATGCGGCGGCCTTCAAGGGCCTTGAGGCAGTCTTCGAAATTCTCATGTACCGTCAGTTTGGCAAACTCGTGATAATCCAAACCCGCACGTTTCATTTTGGACGAATCCAGCGGAAAACCAAGCGGCTTGACCAAGTGCAAATCGGCACCGGTATTGGCGCACAGGCGGATGATATTGCCCGTATTGGGCGGGATTTCGGGTTGGTACAAAACTATGGTAAACATATAAATCAATCACTTATAGAGTGGCATAATGCCGAAATGTTCCATGGGTGTCAAAAACTTTAAGCTATTTTTTCATTGGCGGCCGCGCTAAAGACCAACAACAAATCCGGCCTGCGCCTGATTTTTTCAGCGTTTTCGCCAATTCGTCCAAAGTCGAACCGGTGGTGAAGACATCGTCAATTAACAGAATATTACACGCCTTCGGCAATTCGGCTTTGATTTTAAATGCATTCTTGATATTTCGCCGACGTTCGTCGCTTTTCAGCGTACTTTGCGGCTCGCCGTGCCGTCTGAAAACCGCGTGGCGCGGCAGCAGCGTCCAGCCGTAGCGTTTTGCCAAAATATCCGTCAACACCTCGCTTTGGTTGAATCCGCGCTTGAGCCGCCGCTCTTTGCTCAAAGGCATGGGCAGGACGAAATCGAAGTGTTCCGTCGTTAGCCAGTCCGGTGCGTTTTGGCCCATCAAATCCGCCAACGGCCGGCTCATGCCCAAATCGGCCAAGTGTTTCAGCTCGCGTATCATGCTGCTGACGGGTGGTTCGTAATACAGCGAGGCCCACATTCTATCAAATGCGGGCGGCTTTTTCTGACAACTGCCGCACACTGCCCCGCCTGCGACATGGCGGAAACACAAAGGGCAGCTTTGTGCCGCGTCGATAAAATATTCCGTCAAATCGTTTGCGCAGCCTCGGCAAAGGCCGTCTGAAACGGAATCGTGGCATAATACGCAACGTCGCGCATTGAGCTGTTTCAAACTGCGCCACCAAGAAAGAACATTCATGCCACACTCCGCCAAAAAAGTTTATCTGATACACGGTTGGGCGGCGAACCGCCATGTATTCGACGATTTGATACCGCGCCTGCCTACCGATTGGGACGTCCGCGCGCTTGATTTGCCCGGACACGGCGATGCGCCTTTTGCCGAACCGTTTGATATTGCCGCCGTTGCCGAAGCCTTCGCCGGACAAATCGACACGCCGGCACACATTCTCGGCTGGTCGCTGGGCGGACTGGTTGCCCTGTATCTGACCGCGCTTTATCCCGACAAAATCAAATCGCTCTGCCTGACGGCAAGTTTTGCCCGATTGACTGCCGACACGGATTATCCCGAAGGCTTGGCGCAACCTGCCTTGGGCAAGATGGTCGGCGCATTCCAGCAGGATTATGCCAAACATATTAAACAGTTTCTACAACTGCAACTGTTGCACACGCCGCATTCAGGCGAAATCTTAAACCGCGTATTGCCCGATTTGGCGCGCTGCGGCACGCCTTCCGCCTTACAGGCCGCGCTTGAAGCGGTCAACCATGCCGATGCGCGTCCGCTGTTGCCGCTTATTCAAACGCCGTCACTGCTGGTGTTTGGACAGAAAGATGCCATCACGCCGCCGCGCATGGGCGAATATTTACACCGCCATTTGAGCGACAGCGAGCTGGTCCTTATCGACAAAGCCGCACACGCGCCCTTTTTAAGCCATGCCGACGAATTTGCCGAAATTTACCGCAATTTTGTCGAAAAGGCCGTCTGAAACAGACTTAAACCATAAAAACATTGCCGGGCAAAGCCCGCTGACACGACCCACCATGACCGAACAAGACAAACGCTGGCAGATTCACCGCCATCTCGCCCAAGACACCGACGAGCGCCTGCAGCTGGTCCGCAATGCACCCAAACGCATCATGCTGATTGGTGCCGATGCCGACATCAGCCGCAGCCTGCTGGCCGCGCGTTATCCCGACGCCGTGTTTGAAGAATACGATCCGAATGCCGATTTTTTGAAAACCGCCGCCGCCGCGCGCAAAGGCGGTTTTTGGCAGAAGCTGACCGGCAAAACCATCCCGCAGCATTGCCAAGCCCTGACCGCGCCATTACCTGAAGCATCCGCCGATATGTTGTGGGCCAACCTCAGCCTCAGCCGCGCCGACGATATTTTGCCGGTATTGAAAAACTGGGCCGCTGCTTTGAAAACCGACGGATTATTGTTTTTCACACACTTTGGCCGCGACAGCCTGAGCGAGCTGACAGGCCGTCTGAACCATGAAGGCATCGAATGCGAAGCGCCCACGTTGATTGATATGCACGACTTGGGCGATATGCTCGCCGACAACGGCTTTTACGATCCGGTAACCGACACGGCCAAGCTTGAGTTGAGCTATAAAAAAGCCGGGACGTTTTGGCAGGACATGGAAACCTTGGGATTGTGGAATGCGTTGAAGTTCAGCAATCCGCAAGCGGCCAAGGAATGTGTGGATAAGATTTTTGCCAACGAAGGCCGTCTGAACATCACGCTTGAAACCGTATACGGCCATGCCGTGAAGAAATTGGTGTTGCCGCAAGGGGAGAATGTGGTGCAGTTTTTCCCGAAACGGCAGGGCTAGTTTGGTTGCTGTTTCCGGTAGGGTTTACATTGCGATTGTGTATTGTGGAATGCGGTTTGGCGTTTGTATCGATTGCCTACGCTGTTTAATATGTATGAAAAAGGCCGTCTGAAAAGTTTTCAGACGGCCGTTTATTTGATTCCAAATTAAGCCTGTTTGGCCGCCCATTCGGCCGGAGTGGCGGCAACGGAAATAGACAGCGCGTGCAATTCGTTGCTTTCGAGTTGCGGCTTGAGGCCGTCTTTAATCAGGCGGTGGCGGGCGAGGCGGGCTTTGCCTTCAAATGAGGAGGAAACGATTACGGCGAAGAAGTGATGGCCGTCGCCTTCGACTTCGACGTGTTCGCAAGGGGTAACGCCTTCAATTAGGGTTTTGACTTGTTCGGGTAAAAGCATGGGGGTTCCTTGGGAAATGGTTTGCTTGTAAAAGAGGGCATTATACCGAATCTTGATAAAAACAGGCCGTCTAAAAAACCAAACTTCGGGTTTCAGACGGCCTCGGTCTTTTGAAGCGTCAAATGCTTATTCGTACACTTTCAGCAGCTCGACTTCAAAAATCAAGGTCGCGTGCGGAGGAATCACGCCGCCGGCACCGTGTGCGCCGTAGCCCATTTCGGAAGGAATGGTCAGCTTGCGTTTGCCGCCTTCTTTCATGCCGCCGAAGCCTTCGTCCCAACCTTTAATCACTTGGCCGACGCCCAGAGTGATGGTCAGCGGTTGACGGCGGTCGAGGCTGGAGTCGAATTTGGTACCGTCTTCCAACCAGCCGGTGTAATGTACGGTGATTTCTTTGCCTTTGACGGCTTCTTTGCCGTGGCCTTCTTGCAAGTCTTCAATAATCAGGCTCATGATGTTCCTTTCGGATGTATGGTGAAAATCGGCTCAAGATTACCATATTGTGTGGAATCGTGAAACAAATGCGCCCATATGGCCGGCAACAAAAAGGCCGTCTGAAACGGATTTTCAGACGGCCTTTGTTTTGCGCTAAACCTTATTTGTTGTCAGGTTGGGATTTGACATCGTGGGAGACGGGCAGCTCAGGCATGGTTCGGGCAGATTCAGGAACATTGCCGGAGAGGGCTTTCAAGAAGGCAACGATGTTTTCAGTTTCTTCCGGAGCCAGGGTTTTACCCAATTGAGCTTTCGCCATGATGTTGACGGCTTTATCCAATTCCCAAACGCTACCGTTGTGGAAGTATGGATAGGTGCGCTCAACGTTTCTCAAGCCTGGAACACGGAAGAAGAATTCGTCTTCGGCTTTTTTGGTTACGTCCGCACGGCCTTTGTCGTGTTTAGGATCGTCGATGTGTTTCCAGTAAGGACCATCCACCAAACCGAATTTTTGGAACATGGTACCGCCCAAGTTAACGCCGCTGTGACAAGCGATACAGCCGTTGTCCATAAATGCGCGTACGCCTTTGCGTTCTTGTTCGCTCAGGGCGGATACGTTGCCTTTGAGGTAGTCGTCCCAACGGGTCGGGGTCAGCAGGGTGCGTTCAAACGCGCCCAATGCGGTGGTGATGTTTTTGAAGGAAACCGCGCCGTCTTCAGGGAATGCGGCTTTGAATTTCTCTTGGTATTCGGGAATGCCGGCGATTTTGGCGGCGGCATCGGCTTCGGTTGCGTTGGCCATTTCAACAGGGTTGAGCAATGGGCCGCCGGCTTGTTCTTCCACATCGGCGGCACGGCCGTCCCAGAATTGGCTGCCCAACAAGGCGGCATTCAGGGCAGTTGGGGAGTTACGGCCGCCGAATTGGCTTTTGTGGCCCGCGCTGGTTGGCATGTTGTCTACGCCGGCAGTTGCCAAGTTGTGGCAAGAGTTACAGCTGACGGTGTTGCCTTTGGACAGGCGGTTTTCGTACCAAAGTTGTTGGCCGAGTTTGACTTGTTCTTCGGTAAACGGACGGACTTTTTGCATTTCGGCTAGGTCAGGCAAAGGTTTGAACGTAGCTTGCGCGCGTTCCAACAGGGCTTTGTCTTCGTCAGAAACATCGGCAGAATTTTGAGGGGCTGAAACGGCGGCGGTGCTTGCGGCAGCATCGGCAGTGCTCGCGGCAGAAGCAGCTTGAGGAGTTTCGGTTGTTTGAGCCGTTTTCTCGCCGCAGGCGGTCAGCGCGGCAGAAACGGCCAAAGCCAAAGCGATTTGGTGGAGTTTTAAACGTGGCATAGGAGGGTTCCTTTGTTATGCGTTTGTTATGTCATGGATTGCTGATTGCACCAGCAATATGCCAACTATAAAAGATAAGGCGGTTTTAATTTTTGTTGTAAATCAACCTTTTAAATTTGATAAATTTTGAAAATATAACTGATAGAGAATTTCATACTATGGAACTTTTTTATTATTTATTTACAATTAGTTACTGTTTTTAAGGCCGTCTGAAAAAATAAAATTCAGACGGCCTTTTAGTTTTTATTGATTACGTTCGTTATTTTCTTTTAAAAAATCTTAATAAATATAGGGTTATTAAAAAATAAAAATAATTTGCATTATTAAACATAAAGCGTTATAAATGCGTTAACAAATGAACGTTTCACTTTAGAGTTTTTTATGCTGATTGCTTTATTGATTATGCTACGCGAGGGCATCGAAGCTGCCCTGATCGTCGGCATTGTTGCCAGTTTTTTGAAACAGTCGGGACACAGCGAGCTGATGCCGAAGGTTTGGCTGGGCGTGTTTTTGGCTGCGGCCATGTGTTTGGGTATCGGTTACGGCATTCATTCCGTTACGGGCGAGATTCCGCAAAAAGAACAGGAATTGGTGGTCGGCGTTATCGGCCTGGTGGCTGTGGCGATGTTGACGTACATGATTTTGTGGATGAAAAAGGCCGCACGTTCGATGAAACAGCATCTTCAGGATTCTGTTCAGTCGGCCTTGAACCGCGGCAGCAGCCAGGGTTGGGCCTTGGTCGGCATGGCATTTTTGGCTGTGGCGCGCGAAGGTTTGGAGAGCGTGTTTTTCCTGCTGGCCGTGTTCCAGCAAAGTCCGACGTGGTCTATGCCGATAGGCGCGGTGTTGGGGCTGTTGGTGGCGGTTGTCATCGGTACGCTGATTTATCAGGGCGGTATGCGCCTGAACTTGGCGAAGTTTTTCCGTTGGACGGGCGCGTTTCTGATTGTGGTGGCGGCCGGTCTGCTGGCCGGTTCGTTTCGCGCGCTGCATGAGGCCGGCGTATGGAATGTGATGCAGGACATCGCTTTTGATACATCGAAATATTTGCATGAAGACAGCCCTTTAGGCGTGCTGCTCGGCGGTTTCTTCGGCTATACCGACCACCCGACCGAAGGCGAAGTCCTGATTTGGCTGCTGTATCTGGTTCCCGTCATGATTTGGTTTTTGCGCGGCAGCGCGCCGGCAAAAACGTTAACTAAATAAAAAGGAATGAAAATGAAAAAATTCAATCTGACTGCTTTGTCCGTAACGTTGGCTCTGGGTTTGACCGCGTGTCAGCCGCCTGAAGCCGAAAAAGCCGCGCCTGCCGCTTCAGGCGCATCCGCTGCCGCCAATGCCGACGGTTCGGTCAATATCGGTGTGAACGATACTGCCTGCGAACCGATGGAATTGACCGTCCCCAGCGGCCAAGTCGTGTTCAACATCAAAAACGACAGTGGCCGCAAGCTGGAATGGGAAATCCTGAAAGGCGTGATGGTGGTGGACGAGCGTGAAAACATCGCCCCGGGTTTATCCGACAAAATGACCGTTACCCTGCTGCCGGGCGAATATGAAATGACTTGCGGCCTGTTGACCAATCCGCGCGGTAAGCTGATTGTTACCGACAGCGGCTTCAAAGACACTGCCAACGAAGCGGATTTGGAAAAACTGTCCCAACCGCTCGCCGACTATAAAGCTTACGTTCAAGGCGAGGTTAAAGAGCTGGTGGCGAAAACCAAAACCTTTACCGAAGCCGTTAAAGCCGGCGACATTGAAAAGGCCAAATCCCTGTTTGCCGCCACCCGCGTCCATTACGAACGTATCGAACCGATTGCCGAGCTTTTCAGCGAACTCGACCCCGTCATCGATGCGCGTGAAGACGACTTCAAAGACGGTGCGAAAGATGCCGGATTTACCGGCTTCCACCGTATCGAACACGCCCTTTGGGTAGAAAAAGACGTATCCGGCGTGAAGGAAATTGCAGCCAAACTGATGACCGATGTCGAAGCACTGCAAAAAGAAATCGACGCATTGGCGTTTCCTCCGGGTAAGGTGGTCGGCGGCGCGTCCGAACTGATTGAAGAAGTGGCCGGCAGCAAAATCAGCGGCGAAGAAGACCGTTACAGCCATACCGACTTGAGCGACTTCCAAGCCAATGTGGAAGGCTCCAAAAAAATCGTTGATTTGTTCCGTCCGCTGATCGAAGCCAAAGACAAAGCGTTGTTGGAAAAAACCGATGCCAACTTCAAACAGGTTGAAGACATTTTGGCGAAATACAAAACCCCGAACGGTTTCGAGCTGTACGACAAATTGAGCGAAGAAGACCGCAAAGCCCTGCAGGCGCCGATTAATGCCTTGGCAGAAGACTTGGCCAAACTGCGCGGCATTTTGGGTTTGAAATAAGATAACGCGTTTTCAGACGGCCTTTGGATATTGAAAGGTCGTCTGAATCTTATTGTCGTCCACACAAAATATGCTTGAAAACCAACCTTACTTCACACGATTGCAATCTTTCCGTTCCCTGCCAAGGAGCAGACCATGAGCCAAAACAAACAACCGGCACAACCCGAAAAACGAACCCTTTTCAAAACTGCCCTTGCCGCCGGCGCCATCGGCGTTGCCGGTTATTTTGCCGGTAAAAAACAAGGCGAAGCCGCCGCCGAAACCCAAAACAACCAACATTCCGAGCTGGCCTATCCGTGTTACGGCGAGCATCAGGCAGGCATCGTTACGCCACACCAGCTCTTCGGCATCATGTGTGCCTTTGACGTTACCGCCAAAGACGCCAAACAACTTGAAAACCTGTTCCGCACACTGACCGCCCGCATCGAATTCCTCACCCAAGGCGGCGAATACCAAGACGGCGACGACAAACTCCCGCCTGCAGGCAGCGGCATCCTCGGCAAACAATTCCGCCCCGATGGGCTGACGGTTACCGTCGGCGTCGGCAGCAGCCTCTTTGACGATCGCTTCGGCCTCAAAGACAAAAAGCCGAAACACCTACAAGAAATGCGCGACTTTCCTAACGACAAACTCCAAAAATCTTGGTGCGACGGCGACCTCAGCCTGCAAATTTGCGCGTTTTCCCCTGAAACCTGTCAAGCCGCCCTGCGCGACATCATCAAAAACACCGCCCAGTTTGCCGTCATCCGCTGGAGCATAGACGGTTGGCTCCCTAAAGCCGAACCCGGCGCCATTGCCGCGCGCAATCTTTTAGGTTTCCGCGACGGCTCAGGCAATCCCAAAGTCGAAGATCCCAAAGTCGCCGATCAAGTCCTGTGGACGGGCGTTGCCGCCAACAGCTTGGACGAACCGGCATGGGCGAAAAACGGCAGCTATCAGGCCGTCCGCCTCATCCGTCACTTTGTCGAGTTTTGGGACCGCACCCCGATGCAGGAACAAACCGATATTTTCGGCCGGCGCAAATACAGCGGCGCGCCCATGGACGGTAAAAAAGAGGGCGACACCGCCGATTTCGCCAAAGACCCTGACGGCAAAATCACGCCCAAAGACAGCCATATGCGCCTTGCCAATCCGCGCGATCCTGAGTTCATGAAAAAACACTTGCTCTACCGCCGCGCCTTCAACTACTCGCGCGGCCTCGCCGCCAACGGCCAGCTCGATGTCGGCTTGGTGTTTATCTGCTATCAGGCCAACCTTGCCGACGGTTTCATCTTCGTGCAAAACCTGCTCAACGGCGAGCCGCTGGAGGAATACATCAGCCCGTTTGGCGGCGGCTATTTCTTCGTCTTGCCGGGTGTCGAAAAAGGCAGCTTCCTCGGCAAAGAGCTTTTGGGCGTATAAATCCGCCGATGGTTTGAATAGATAAAAAGGCCGTCTGAAACCTGATTTCCAGATTTCAGACGGCCTGAGTTTTTTCTATCAAACCAAATGTTCCGCCAAGAAAGCCAATGCGTATTCGACGGCTTGCGCCCTTACTGCTTCGCGATCGCCTGTGAAAAGCGCGGTTTGCTCAAACGAGCCTTCAGGCGTGGCCAGGCCGAACCAGACTGTACCGACCGGTTTGGCCGCGCTGCCGCCGCCGGGGCCAGCGATGCCTGAAATACTCAAGGCGTAATCTGCCTGCGCCACGGCTTTTGCGCCGCGTGCCATTTCATAGACAGTCTCGCGGCTAACCGCGCCGTGTTTCAGCAAGGTATCGGGCATGACACCGAGGCGGTCCTGTTTGGCTTGGTTGCTGTATGTGACGAAGCTTTGATGAAACCATTGCGAGCTGCCGGAGAGTGAGGTCAGCGCACCTGCAAGCAGGCCGCCGGTGCAGGACTCGGCGCAGGTAACGGTTTGACGGCGGCTGGTCAGGTGATCGGCGATGGTTTGCAGATGGGACATGGCGGCTCCTTATGGAAATGGTGGAATGGGGCGGGCGTTTGACCCGCCGGGTTTCAGACGGCCTGAAAGCTGAAATCAGTCTTTCGGCTGAATGAGGTGGACATCACATTGTGGGAATGGGATGTTGATGTTGGCTTCGCGCAGGTTTTCAACCACTTGCTCGTTCAGGGCGAATCGGAACGGGCCGAGATTTTCTTCTTGCGTCCACGCCCAAAGGGTAATTTCGATGGCGCTGTCGCCAAGGTTGGTAATGTATACGACGGCAGGTCGTTCTTCGGTTTGAACACATAATGGATGCTCGGTTGCCGCTCTCAATACGGCGGCTTTGGCGGCTTTCAAGTCGCAGGCGTAGTCGACGCCGACAACGACTTGGGCGCGGCACAGGGGCAGGGAAGAGCGGTTGGTGATGCTGTTGGTCATGACCACGCTGTTGGGCAGGACGACTTCTTCGTTGTCCGGCGTGCT
>NZ_CATNVN010000054.1:0-11089 GCF_951230505.1 uncultured Neisseria sp. | reverse complement strand
ACCCTCAACGCCGCCGAAGCCGTCGTCAGCACCCAGCGCGACTGGGGCAATCGCAGCGACCGCAAAGCAGCGCGTACACGCTATACGCTGCAACGCGTCGGCGTGGATGTGTTCAAAGAAGAAGTCGAAAGGCGCATGGGCATTAAATTTGAACCCATCCGCCCTTACGAATTCACCCACCGCGGCGACCATATCGGCTGGGTACAAGGGCATGAAGGCAACTGGCATTTGACTTTGTTTATTGAAAACGGTCGCCTGCTCGATTATCCCGGCAGACCTTTGAAAACCGGCGTGCGTGAAATTGCCAAAATCCATCCCGGCGACTTCCGTCTGACGGCCAACCAAAATCTGGTGGTTGCCAATGTACCGCCCGAATTGAAAGACACGATTGATAAAATCGCCAAAGATCATGGCCTTATCAGCAAATCGATTACCATCCAGCGTGAAAACTCCATGGCTTGCGTTGCCTTGCCGACTTGCCCGCTGGCAATGGCGGAGGCCGAACGCTTCCTGCCGACATTCTCCGATAAAATTGATGAAATGTTCGCCAAATATGGCTTGGAAGACGAATACATCGTTTTGCGCGTAACCGGTTGTCCCAACGGTTGCGGCCGCGCCATGCTGGCGGAAATCGGTTTGGTCGGTAAAGCCGTCGGACGCTACAACCTTTACGCAGGCGGCAACCGCGAAGGCACACGCATTCCTCGTCTGTTTAAAGAAAACATTACCGAACCTGAAATCCTTGAAATTGTCGAAGACTGGGTGGCAGATTGGTCTCGAAACCGTTTGGATGATGAAGGTTTTGGCGATTTTGCCATCCGCACCGGCATCGTCAAACCTGTATTGGACGCTCCGCGAGACTTCTGGGCATAACGCATACAAACAGATCCGCAAGTCTACAATAAGAAAATAGAGAAAACCAAAGGCCGTCTGAAAATCATATTTTCAGACGGCCTTTTATATTGTGCGTATTTATATCAAAGATGGAATATAAACCGAATCAGCGGCGACGGCCAAAGCCTCGGCCCATGCTGGGGCGGCGGTAGTTGGAAGGCTGACGCGCGGTTTCGCGGTAACGCTGTTGCTGTTGAGCGTTTTGTTGCTGGGCACGCAGGGTGCGCGTATTCAGCTGTTGGCTGGTGCGTCTGTTTGGACGTGCGGTTTGATAATAGTTGGCACGGGCTTGACGTGCAATCGGGCTGTTTTGATTGCTTGCCTGTGTGAATTTGTTGGCCAATGCGTTGCCGATAAATGCACCGGCTGCCGTACCTACCAAGCTTTGCAGCAGCCAGCTGCCGGTGGATTGGTCGTAGATGTATTGTTGGCCGTCTGTACCGGTTACCGGTTGGCCGTTGTTACCGTTGGTTTGTGCTTCGGCAGGAATGGTGTCTTTCACGGCTTCAGGCGTGAGCTGGTAAACCGTATTGTCTTCTTGTTGGCCTGCTTGTTGTGCCAACTGTTGTTGCAATGCTTCGATTTGTTTTTGTTGCTGCTCAAGCTGCGCCTGGGTATTGTCTTTGCAGGCAGCGAGGGCAAAAGTGGAAAGGGCGGCTAAGGCAATCAGTTTTTTCATTGTTTTTCCTGAGAGAGTTTGTCTTTGCCGAGATTTCGGCGGAGTGTGTTTGCCTAATATTAAACCATTTCCCTGTTTTTCAAGTGGTTTTACAAAATAATATTGGAAAGTTGCGCTGCAAATGCGCGGCTGTTGGCTGCCAGATTGCCCAGTGCAGGCATTTCGTGTTCGGTTTCGATAATCAGCAGGTTGGCAGGGCGGCGGGTATGCAGGGACATTTGCATTTCAGCGGGAGAGAAAGGCATGTGATGGCGTTTGGCGAAAGCTTCGGCGCGTTTGTTGGCAGTTTTGAGCATGGGCAGCAGGGTAATATCCAAATGGAAACGGCGTACGCCCAAAACCAAAATACGCGCTGCGAAGAAATCTGCTTCATCAGTAAAAACGTTGGGGCTGCTTTGATTGAAGTCATGGCGCTCTGCGGCAATTAAAGTCGCGATGGTGCGCACTTGCGGAATCAGGGCTTCGCTGATGAGGCTGTCAGGCGAATCAGGCAAAGTGTGCATGTTGAGCATGCTGTGGTGGCTGTTGCTGTCAACGACCATGCGGCAGGTGTGTAACATTTGTGTTTGGCTGTGGATTTTAGTTGAGGCAGTCATGGCTGTATTCCTTATTTCTTAAAAATGGGTGGATTTAAGCGGCCATGGTGGGTATAAAAAAAGCCGCTCAAATGAGGCGGCTCTAATTTGCGTATTTTCAATTTGGTCTGTTTCAGACAAGCGCAAAAAAGTACCGCACGTTTGTGTGGTACCAATAGAAGAAAGTAGCAGAGCGTTGCACGGTTTGCATGATGAAAATACGTCTTTAATGTATAAAAGAATGGAACGTAGTTTAAAACAAGAATGCCAGTAATTTCAATATCCAATCGACAAAACCCACCAATAAATCTACAAGTTGTTGTAATCCTTCCAATTTATTTTCTTTCGAGTGAGTCAAATTTGCACAATTATAATGCAAAACCGAGTGAATTGATAACAATCCGAGCAGGCTCTTTAAAAAGGCCGTCTGAAAACTGAATTTCAGACGGCCTTTATTTTTGTTTATCCAATCAATAAACGTCGCGTTGGTAGCGTTTGTCTTCGCGCAGGTCGTTGAGGTAGTCTTCGGCTTCGTCACGGCTGAGTTTGCCTTGGGTTTCGATGACTTCGATCAGGGCGTTTTCGACATCGCGTGCCATGCGTGCGGCGTCGCCGCAGACGTAGATGTGTGCGCCTTGTTGCAGCCAGTTCCAAACTTCGGCGGCGCGTTCGGTGATTTTGTGTTGGACATAGACTTTGTGTTCGCCTTGTCGGCTCCATGCGAGGTCGGCGCGGGTGAGGAGGCCGTCTTTGCGCCATTCGCTCCATTCGAGTTGGTAGAGGAAGTCGTCAGCCAGGCGTTGGTTGCCGAAGAAGAGCCAGTTTTTGCCGCTGTCGCCATTGGCGGCACGTTGCTGCATAAAGGAGCGGAAGGGGGCGACGCCTGTGCCTGCGCCGATCATGATGATGGGGGTATCGCCGTTTTGGGGTAGGCGGAAGTTGGGGTTGGGTTCGACAAAGACGCGGGCTTCGCCGCCTTCTTCGAGGCGTTCGCCCAAGTAGCCGGATGCTGCGCCGGTGTAGGTGTGGTCGTGGTGGTTGAAACGGACGACGCCGATGGTGAGGTGGACTTCTTCGCCGACTTCGTCTTGTGCGGAGGCGATGGAGTAAAGGCGCGGGGTTTGTGGGCGGAAGAGGCTGTATAGGGTTTGTGCGTCCAGTGGGTGCGGATAGGCGGCAAATACGCCTACGGGCGGTGTGGCGGCGAGGTAGGCATCCAGTTGGGCTTTATCTGCAGCTATGGTTTTGAGTTCTTCGTTGTTTGTTAATTCGGCGTATTGTTGGACGAAGGCGGGTGTGTTTTGGGTAATGTCTGCGGATTCGGTCAGGGCTGTGCGGATGTCGGTTTCGCGGCCGTCTGAAAGTTGGACGGTTTCGTTGCCGTTCAGTTGGTTGAGGTCGAGGATTTCTTGGACGAGGTCGGCGGCATTAAGCGGCCATACGCCGAGCGCGTCGCCTGCCTGATAATGCAGACCTGAGCCGCTGAGGTCGATTTCGATGTGTTCGACGTCTTTTTCCGCGTCGCGTGAGGTGATTTTTTGGCGCACGGATAGGGTGGCTGTGTAGGGTTTTTCTTTGGTGTATAGAGTGTTGCTGCTTGGTGTTGCTGAGTCGTTTGGTGCGGCGGTTGTACTAGGGGCTGTTGCTTGGGCGGTTAATTCGGCTACTTTGGGTACGACGGCGGCAATCCATGCGTCGGCATCGGCTTGAAATTCTAAGTCGCAAATGCCCAAGTCGTTCAGACGGCCTGCACCCAGTTCGGCAAATTTGGCATCAAAGTCTTTGCCTGCTTGGCAGAAGTTGGGATAGGAGGAATCGCCAAGACCCAAGACGGCAAAGGTCAGTTTGCTGAGGTCGGGTTTCTTTTTGCCGTAGATGAATTTGTACAGGGGTAGGGCTTCTTCGGGTGGTTCGCCTTCGCCTTGGGTGGAGGTAACTAAAAGCATGATGTCTTCGTCGGGCAGGGTTTTGCTTTTGAAATCGCCGGCGCTGCTGAGGCGGGCTTCTACGCCGGCAGCTTGAAGTTTGGCGTGTAAGGATTCGGCAACGCTGCGGGCATTGCCGGTTTGGGAGGCAGAGAGGACTAATACGCGGCGGCTGACTGTCGAGGCAGCTGTTTGCAGGGCAGATGGTTGGGTTGCTATACCGGATATGCCTTGGCTTTGCGCCCAGCAATAGCCGGAGAGCCAGGCAAGTTGGGTGGGGGATAGGGTTGAGAGTTGGGTGGAGAGTTCGGGTGGAAGCGGATTGGCTTGGCTCATTTGGATTCCTTTGTTGGACGGCTATAACCGATTGTTTGAATAATGGACAGTCGCCACTTTAAACAGGCCGTCTGAAAAAAGGAAAGAATGCTTGGTTTTAATTTAAGATGATTTCGTTATATTCGGGAAGGTATTAGGCCGTCTGAACATGCTCATTCAGACGGCCTTGGATTGGATAGAAACGAGATTTTCAGTTTCCGCTGGAGAGTTTCATCACTACGACGCCGGAGATGATGAGAAATGCACCGAGCCAGCGGCCGAAGTTGGCGGCATCGTTGAAAAAGGCTACGCCTACCAAAAATGCCCCTGCCGCGCCTATGCCTGTCCAGACGGCGTAGGCTGTACCCATCGGAATACTTTTTTGGGCAAGGTAAAGGAAGTATCCGCTGCCGATGATGCAGGCAAGCGCGGCGGCAAAGCCATGCCAGCGGTAGCCTTCCTGTTGTGCCAGCTTCAAGCCCAATGGCCAGCCGATTTCCAGCATACCGGCTAAGATTAAATAAAACCAGCTCATAATATGTCCTGATAGTGTGTTAAGGTTTCAGACGGCCTTGGAAAGATTGTTTTCTTCCGAGAGTTCAACGCGTTGTCCGATGTCTTTTAGATTGGAGTATTGTTCGACCAAGCGCGGTACATCGTCCAAGCTCATTGCAAACATCCATAAATAAGTGCTGACGGAATAGATATGGCCGGCGCTGCCATAGCCTTTAAGCGTCATGTGTATAAAGGCAAAGCCGAACAATACGCTCATCGCCATGCCGATACTGAGATAGCCTAAGGCTTCGCGATTGGAAATCAGCACGCGTAGTTTGGCAACCCAGCCATAGTGGCGGTAGAGCTGATGCTCGTTGCCGTCGCGGATAAGGTGGTTGTCGCGTTCAAGCCGGTTGTTTAAACGGAAATATAGGTTTTCGCTGATGGCGGCAAAACGCGGCAGCAACCATAAAAACAGGGCAAGTATCGCGACAGCCAATACGCCTACCCAAAATTCCAATATCAGCAACATCATACATGCACCGAAGATGGAGACCAGCGAAGTAGCAGCGATGGGCAGGTGTTCTTCAAAAAAACTGACAAACTCACGCGATAGGGCAACGCGTGCGGTAATGGCGGAATGCGGTACTTCTCGTTTGCGCTGTTCCAATACAACGGGGACGGCGATTTTGGTATAGATTTGGGTAAACGTACGCGTATCTGCTGCTCGGCGGGCGGCGCCGACCAGCCACATCAATAAAACCACCACACCATACAACATTGCCTGCCAGACTTTGCCTTCCATAACGGCATTAATCGCCCAGCCGCCAAACACGGGATATACCAGCAAGAGCAGATTATCCAAGCCGACGAGAGAGAAGGTTGTGATGAGTTTGCGGCGGTGTGTTTGACCGATGTGTTTCAACATTTTCCACATGGTTGTCCTCCTTATTTAGTATTGAGGGTTTGCGCCATTAATTCGGCCAACGCGTCCAAATCGGCAAACAGTCGGGCTGCACGTTTTTCACCAAAGGCGGTAAAAATTCGTTTGCTGAATTCCTGCATGTTTTGCACCAATGGTGCGGCAGATTCCTTGCCTTGCTCGGTCAGCGACAATAAGCGTTCGCGTTTGTCTTGTTCGCTTTCGTGAAATGTCAGCAAGCCTTGTTCCGCCAGCGTTTTGCATGTGCCGGAAACGGTTTGCTTGGGCAGGCTCCATTCTTCGCCTATGTATTTTTGAGTGCGGCTGCCTTCGGTGGCTAAGGTATAAAGAACGGCAAAGGTATTGTAGTTGGTGTTTTGCTGTTTAATCCATTGGTCAAATGCGCTGTCTATGTGGCTGATGCGCATACCGAGTTGATCGAGCTGATTCATAAATTGGTCTCAATATTGACTAATTGGGTGCGGATTATAGTCATGTTTAGGACTAATTGCAAATAGAAGGCCGTCTGAAACAATCATTTTCAGACGGCCTTGAAACCGTTAAAATAATTAATGTAGAAACGATATATTCAAATTACGATTTACGATAAACCTAATAACATCTTCAACACATACGCCATGATTCATTTCTTATCTCAAAATATTTCATCCAAACAAGCCACTGCCATCGGGCTGCTTGCCGTTGCCTTGTGGAGCTTCGTCATTTCTCTGATACGCTCTTTGAGCCTGCATATGGGGGCAGTGGGCGGCGCGGCAATGATGTACACACTGTCCACCGTATTGATTTGGCTGATTTTCGGCCGACCGCATTTGCGTAATTACAATCGCAGCTATCTGTTTTGGGCGAGCGTGTTTTTTGTCGGCTGCGAACTGTGTTTGTCGTTATCGGTCGGTTTCGCGCAAAACGCGAGACAGGCAGTGGAAATCGGTATGGTCAATTATTTATGGCCGACGTTTACCATTGTCGGGGCGGTGTATTTCAACAAGCAGCCATCAAAATGGTGGATAGTCATCGGCTTTGTACTGTCGTTTTTGGGGATTGCCACTGTATTGGGAGGCGATGTCGGCTTGTCGGTTTCCGGTATTTACCACAATGTCCGCACCAATCCCGGCGGCTATATCATGGCATTTGCGGACGCAGTGTTTTGGGCGGCATATTGCACGCTGACGGCGCGCGTGAAAGCGGAAGGCAGCAGCGTCGGCTTCTTCTTTGCGCTGGTGTCGATACTGTTGTGGATAGAGTATTTTCTCAGCGGCGCGGATACGTTGAGTTTTGATTCCGTATCGCTCGGCTATGCCGTTGCCGCCGCGTCTTGTATGGGCTTGGGCTATGCAGTGTGGAATATCGGTATTTCGCGCGGCAACCTGACCGTATTGGCGGGCGCATCTTATTTCATTCCGGTATTGTCTGCGGTAGTGTCCTCGTTTTTGATCAGCGCGCCTTTGTCCATGACGTTTTGGCAGGGGGCGGGAATGGTGTGTTTAGGATCGATTGTGTGTTGGTTGGCAACCCGGAGAAAACAGATGGTGTGAGGCAACATCCCATAGCTTTGCGATATAACGAAAACAGCTTTTTTAACAACCAAACATTCTTTCCCATTTTCAGACGGCCTGTTTAAAGTAGCAGTCAGTTTGAGAAATCACGAGAAATGGGAAAGAATCATGACCGCAGCTTCCGCTCCACTTTTACGCTTCATTACCGCCGGCAGTGTCGATGACGGCAAATCCACCCTCATCGGCCGCCTGCTCTACGACAGCAAAACCCTGCTGACCGACCAGCTTGACAAGCTCAACCGCGCTGCTGAAAACGGCGAAACGCCTGATTTTGCCAGCCTGACAGACGGCCTTGCCGCCGAGCGCGAACAAGGCATTACCATTGACGTGGCCTACCGTTATTTCGCCACGCCCAAACGCAAATTCATCATTGCCGATACGCCGGGACATGAGCAATACACGCGTAATATGGTTACCGGCGCATCGACTGCCGATGCAGCCATTATTTTGGTCGATGCCACGCGCGTCGATTTTTCCGGCAACGAGCCAGTCCTCCTGCCGCAAACCAAACGCCACAGCGCGATTCTGAAACTCTTGGGCTGCCCCAACATCATCGTCGCCGTCAACAAACTCGACCTGCTCGACTTTGACGAAGCCAAATATCAAGCCATTACCGAGGCCTACCGCAAACTGGCGGAACAAATCGGCCTCAAAGCACAAATCCACTTCCTGCCCATCAGCGCCTTAAAAGGCGACAATATCGTCAATGCCAGCAGCCAAACCCCATGGTATCAAGGGTTGCCGCTTTTGCCTTTGCTTGAAAGCCTGCCCGTCAACCGTCAAAATGCCGCCGACCAAGCCGCGCACTTTCCCGTACAACGCGTGGCGCGCCAAGACGGCAGCAGCAGTGACGACTTCCGCGGCTATCAAGGCAGATTGGAAGCGGGCCGTCTGAAAGTGGGCGATGAAGTCAAAGTTTTACCCAGCGGCCATGTTGCCAAAGTTGCCGAAATCTATAATGCCAACGGTAAAACCGAATCTGCCGAGGCAGGGGAAGTGTTGACCGTTGTTTTGGATACGGACATCGATATTTCACGCGGCAACAGCATTGTTTCAGCCGACAGCGCCATTGTTCCCGAACAACAATTTCAAGCCGCGCTTTGCTGGTTTGACGATATTCCGCTCAATCTGCGCCGCAAATATTTGCTGAAGCACACTACCCAAACCACGCCCGTAAAAATCAGCGAAATTGCCTATGTTTGGGACGTGAACACCCTCAGCCGCGTCGAATCCGCCGAAACGCTCAAGCTCAACGACATCGGCAGCGTCAGCCTCAAAACCCAGCAGCCGCTTTCTGCTGCCGCATACGAAGACAACCATGCACAAGGCGCGTTTATTTTGATTGACGAAGCCACCAACCATACTGTCGCAGCAGGCATGATACGCAAAGTCAGTGAAACAAACAGTTTTGAAATTTAAAAGAAAGTTGCAATAAAAAAAGGCCGTCTGAAGTTTCAGACGGCCTGTTATTTTATCCAAGGCGAAATGCTTATGCGCCGTAAACCGGATATTTATTGCACAAAGCAGTCACTTGTTCGCGGACTTTGGCGAGGTTGGCTTCATCTTCAGGGTTGGCCAATACGTCGGCAACCAAGTTTGCCAATACGCGCGCGTCGGCTTCGTTAAAGCCGCGTGTGGTCATGGCGGCGGAGCCGATGCGGATGCCGGAGGTAACGAATGGTTTTTCCGGATCGTTCGGGATGGCGTTTTTGTTGACGGTGATATGAGCTTTTCCCAAAGCGGCTTCGGCGGCTTTGCCGGTGATTTTCATCGGTTGCAGGTCAACGAGGAAAACGTGGCTTTCAGTACGGCCGGAAACGATGCGCAAACCGCGTTTAACCAACTCTTCCGCCATAGCGGCAGCATTGATTTTCACTTGTTTTGCGTATTGTTTGAACTCAGGTTGCAACGCTTCTTTAAACGCCACGGCTTTGGCAGCGATAACGTGCATCAACGGACCACCTTGCAGGCTTGGGAAGATAGAAGAGTTCAGCGCTTTTTCGTGGGTATTGTCACGGCACAAAATCACACCGCCGCGAGGGCCGCGCAGGGTTTTGTGGGTGGTGGTGGTTACGAAGTCGCAGAATGGTACGGGGTTAGGATATTCGCCGCCGGCAATCAGGCCGGCATAGTGCGCCATGTCGACAAAGAGGTATGCGCCGACTTTATCGGCGATTTCGCGGAATTTTGCCCAATCGATTTGTAGCGCATAGGCAGATGCGCCGGCCACAATCATTTTAGGTTTGTGTTCAAGCGCCAAGCGTTCTACTTCGGCATAATCGAGAACTTCGTTTTCATCCAAACCATAAGTAATGGCGTTGTAGAGTTTGCCGGAGATGTTAACGCTTGCGCCATGGGTCAAGTGGCCGCCGTGTGCCAGAGACATGCCCAAAATGGTGTCGCCCGGTTTCAAAACTGAAGCATATACGGCTTGGTTGGCTTGCGAGCCGGAGTGCGGTTGGACATTGACATATTCTGCGCCAAACAACTCTTTAGCGCGGTCAATCGCCAATTGTTCGACAATATCAACGTATTCGCAGCCACCGTAGTAGCGTTTGCCAGGATAGCCTTCGGCGTATTTGTTGGTCAATTGCGAACCTTGGGCTTCCATAACGGCACAGCTGACGTAGTTTTCAGAGGCGATTAGCTCGACGTGGTCTTGCTGGCGCTTGTCTTCTTGGGCGATGGCTGCTGCCAAATCGGGGTCATATTGTGCGAGGGTAACGCTTTTTGAAAACATGTTCTCGATTCCTTTGTGATGGGCTGAAAATATGGGATGGAGTGCTGCGGATTGGTTCAAGATGAACTATTTTTCTTGCATTGTCAACAATTGTGTCGGGTGTTTGGTTTCAGACGGCCTGAGATTGAAGGGTTTATTTGAAAATATCATCTTGTTTTAAATGAAAATCCATTTTTTCCAGAAGTGCGACCAAATCGGATTCGGCTTGGGCGGCTTTAAGATTTTTTGCCAGTTCTACCAAGGCTACTGCATTTAATCGTTCTTTCTCCAGCCGTAGGGCTTCTTCGCTGAAGATTTTGATATTGTCTGCCGATTCGGCGGCATCTATTTTTTCAAATGGATAAAATGATTCTTCGTGCACGGCCAAACCGTCAGGCAAGGGGGCAGCATGGTTGAAATCGGCATCATTGACCGGCATCCATGAAGGATGGTTTTCAAGCAGGATAAATTGTCCGTCCATGCCGTTGATATGACGGAATAGGGTGGTTCGGCCATTGTGTAAACGCATAAGCCCGATTGTATGCCCAAGTTGGTAAACCGTCTAGAAACCTGTTTTTTTCCATTGGGACAATGGCTAATGGTGATATTATTAATTTTGACATAAAACAGTTTCGGCTTAAAAAAGACTGGATAAAACGCCCGTGTTTGTTATAATGAAGCTAAAGATTAATTCGTCCTAGTTTTTGGCAGCAGTACTTTTTTATTTAATTAACAAGAGAGGAAAACAAAATGTTTCCAGAATATCGCGATCTGATTTCTAAACTGAAACAAGAGGATGCACACTTTGCCCGTTTGTTTGAGGAGCACAACGAGCTGGACGATAAAATTACCGGTTTGGTGAATAACGTGGTAACCAGCGGCGCCGAAGAAATCGAGGAGCTGAAAAAAGCCAAACTCAAACTCAAAGACGAATTGTATGCCCTTTTGCAAAAAGCAGCAGGCAAATAATTAAAATTTGAATAAGGCCGTC